>JANYAL010000198.1 GCA_025361325.1 Bacteroidota bacterium | reverse complement strand
TGATCCTGGAAGCATTGTCCGGCAACGGATTAACCCCGGGCGACCTGTCTCTCCTGATACCTCACCAGGCCAATTTGCGGATTGCCCAGTTTGTACAGCATAAATTAAAACTCAGGGACGACCAGGTATATAATAATATTCAAAAATACGGGAATACCACAGCAGCCTCTATTCCCATAGCTTTGTGTGAAGCCTGGGAGGAAGGAAAAATAAAAGAGGGCGACCTGGTTTGCCTGGCAGCATTTGGCAGCGGCTTTACCTGGGCCAGCGCCTTGATAAGATGGTAATTTTTTTACTCTTGATAATTCTAATTAATTTCATTGACTTAAAATTATAATTATGAAACGCAATACCTTCCTGTTACTCCTCTTTGTACTTTTCACGGCGGCAGCCCATACCCAGACTACCGTTGATGTATTCATCAATGGCATCAAGAGCGGTCAGTATACGATAAAAGCCAATCAGACAGATGGCGGAGGTATCTCCTATAAAAAGTCCGTCTATAAAGATGTGGATCGTTTATCCGTACAGATAAAAGGTAAATCCGTGGACGGGGGTTACTACCGTAAAGTGGAAGTGATGGGGGGTGATACTGATCCGATCTTCATTGCAAAAGAAACCGATGGTGTACCGGGTCAGTTCATCCTTACCGACAAGAAGGTAGTGAAAAGATTAGGCAAGGGAAAACCGATTACCCTGTTTGTAGAAAAGACACCTGCCAATACAAAAAGTAAGGAAGGAGTGACAAAAGTGTATATCGGTAAACTTACCAGGGAATGATCCCTCTATCCGGCTTATAGGTTTTATTTTAAAGATATGAGGACTGGGTTGTTTTAACCTCACCTGGTAAAAAGGAGGTGCTCCGTTATTATCTGTATAGTTGTACTCATATAATTGGCTGGTGTTTACTATCCCGGTTCATTTAACAAAAGGTTTCTCTTTTTTTCATTTAATTTTATGCTATAAACCTGCAGCCATGTTATTAAGATCAATTATATCCATACTGCTCCTGACTTTTGTGACAAGTGCCTTTGCACAGGTAACCGTAAATGTTTTTATGAATGGTATTAAGTCCGGGCAGTACCGTATTAAAACTGATGAGACCACTGGAGGAGGCATTTTTTACAAGAAAAGTGTATATAAAAGTGCAGAACGACTTGCCATTGAGTTAAAAGGAAGTGACATGGAAAAAGCCATGTATAAACGATCCGTGGATGTAACCGATGGCGCAGACCATTCCCTGTACCTGGCTACGGAAACACCGGATATAAAAGGTCAATTTGTGATCTCCGGCAAAGGCATTTTAAAAAGACTGGCGAAAGGTAAACCGGTCACTTTGTATTTATTGCTTAACCCTGCCAATGACAAAATGATGGCGCCTTCCCGCAAATTGTATATAGGAAGCCTAAGCGCCAAATAATTTTCATGACCCGTAAGTTTGTTTATTTCATCAACCCTGTTTCCGGAACCGGGAAAAAGACAGGCTTGACTGAACTGATTCGGAAGAAGACCGCTGAACAAAACATCCCTTTCGAAATACTTCCTACAGATTCCAGCGGTAATTACAATGACCTGAAGAAAAAAATACAGGTTGAAGGGATCACCGATATCATAGTTTGCGGCGGCGACGGCACAATAAACAGGCTGGCATGTGCCTTGCAGGGTGCTGATGTGAATATCGGCATAATCCCCGTAGGTAGCGGTAATGGCCTGGCCCTGGCGGCCGGGATACCGGTAAATACTGTAAGCGCGCTTGACCTGATCTTCAAAGGGCATGCAGTTTACATCGACAGCTTCACCATCAATGGCATATACAGCTGTATGCTTTCCGGACTGGGATTTGATGCCCAGGTGGCGCATGAGTTTGCGCTCCAGAAGAAACGGGGATTGCTCCGCTACATCAAACTCTCGTTGAAACAATTCTGTAACGCCAGGCCCTACCCTTTCGGCCTTTCCGTAGGCGGAAAGGAGTTTAATACAGAAGCTTTCTTTGTGAGCATTGCCAACAGCAACCAGTATGGGAACAATTTTACCATAGCACCCAGGGCCAGCATTCAGGATGGATTACTGGACATTATCGTAGTAAATAAAATGAGTAAACTTCGTATGTTGTGGACGGTTTTTATGCAGGTACGGTATGGGCAGGTGAGGTTATATGAGGACAAAAAATACCATCGTACCGGTATACATTATTTTCAGGCAAGCGCATTACGCATCCGTAATCCGGGGATGGCACCTCTGCACATTGATGGTGATCCCGGAACAAGTGCACCGGTCTATGATATCAGTATTATTGAAAAGGCATTCCGGCTCATCATCCCCTGAAACCCTTAATTCAGCAAATGAAGCAAACGCTGAAGCATGATCTGGTTATAGGCGTTTTTAAAAGAAGCTTTTACATCGCGTTTCTCGCGCGCGGTAAGATGAAAATTAAGTGCGGCTTTTTTCTCCTCCTCTTCCGGAACGTACATGAATACCAGGCGATGCAGACCTGAATCGATGGCATCATGCATAAAACTGTATTGTTCGGTCTCGGAATAATCCTGCAGTTTATACCAGTTTTGCAGCAGGGTGGTAGCCGGGTTGATGATCACATCGGTAATGCCCCCCGATTTGTATGTCTCCTGCCAGTTATCATTTCTGCGGTCGCGTATCTGTATCATGATCATTCCCGACGTATTCTGCTGTATCCAGTCCTTGAAATATTCAATGAACCGTAATGCTGTTTCCTGTCCGAAATTATCCCTGAGGCCAGCATCCATTACATCGATGACAGGATTGGTGGGCAACCACACATTGGGAAGCACATATGGAAATGTGGCATTCATCCGCAAAGCAGTAAGTAAACGTACTTTCAACGGATCCTGTCTGGCAAACAATGCAGCAAAATCCACTGCATCGGGGATAATTGCTGTATCTCGGGAATAGATCAATGGCTTCATCATAAAACTGACAGGTTGTGAACAGATCATCATACGCCTACCATCACGGGTAATAGTGGAATTAAAGATCATCAGGGGAATTCGGGCCTTTTGTTCATCCTGGCAATAATCTCCAATTTTTTTATTCAGTGAGCCTTTGCTGTTCTCATTGAGTTTCTGTTCAAATGCATAGCCACGGTCCTTAATATATTTATAATTCCCCAGGGTGAATTTCTGGGCCGGTGAAAAGATATCCCTGGCGATCATGGATGAAAAGACCGGGTTCAGCAGGTCCTGGGAGATATTATTGACATATGCCTGGTCATACAGGTCAACAGGCATGCCATTCTGTTTCTGAAGGTATAATTCCCGGAAATAGGTGGCTGCCAGCATACCCCCGCTTGCACCACTGATCAGCATGGTATGCCTCATCAGGCTGCCATGGGTGATACTGTCAATCTGCTGAAGGGTATTCATTACAAAGGTTCCGCTCCGTAATCCACCACCGCTGACATTGATAAGGACCATCACCGGTTTTTCCTCTTTTTGCTTTTTTTTCCAGTTCTCCAGAATAGAGATCATATTGGCTTTATCAGCAGCAATTTGTTCAGGCAAACACAAATGTTTTAAAGCAGGTATGGAATAGTCAGGACGCTCACTGGTATTGGTGTAATTAAGACCATACGCCTTGTTGCGTGGATCAATAATCTCCTTTTCGTATAGAATATTCAGGAAAAATATAATGGCTATGATGAAGGGGAGGCTCCAGCTCTGTAAAAAGTAAGTCAGCGATCCTATGACAGCTGTCATCACAGCAAAAAAAACGAATATACTGGCTGCTGCCGGCACCTGGAAGAACCTGTTATCCATATAAAACCCCACTGCTATCAAAAAAATAAAAGCCAGTACAATACTGATGATACCTGAAAAATGGTGTCTTTTAAAGACCATATCCAGAAAATTCCGGCTGTAATGCGCCACACTCCGTACTTTCCGGAATCGCAGACCGGTGCTCAAGTAATAACTTACATTGAGACCGAAGTGCTCCTGCTCGCTCTGTTCATGGATCTGAGCCGGATCAAGCAGGTGCTCGCGGGCGCCCATGATGGGAGAGATGGAACGGCGAATTCTTTTCTCGGCTCCAAAGAAATAACCGAAGGAAAAAGCCAGTAAAAATACAAACCCCCCCAGCATACCGCCCAGCACTACAAAGATCTGCCCGATGCCCATTAATTCATGATAGTCATCAAAAATGTACAGCCTGATGAAATAATACAGGATGAACAACAGGGGTAATAAAGAATTGTTGATACAATACTCCAGGAATGGCTGCGCGGCTGTTGCTAAAAACCTGCAACGCTTACTGTGCATGATAAAAGTAGTGATGTTCCAACTCATGATGAAAACCCCCAGGGCTACGCCTACGATAGCAGCACCCAGGGCATTGACATTACCTAAATATTCGGGTGCCAGGAACACAGCGTCTGCCCCGTAGTTCTTCATGAACCCGCTGCTGATGGTACTGACCAATATATACCAGAAGACCAGCAGTACCTGGTATTTACGAAAATGAAGTATGAAAAGCTGAACCGGAAAAGAATGATAGATATCTTTTAGTGATGCCTTCATGAAAGGGACTGTTTTCTAAAAATACTACAAAATACACTAGGGCCGGATCACTTGTTTTTCCTTAGCAGGAACAAAACAATCATCACTGTCATCAATAACATCATGGCAATGAACTGATGCGATACACCCAGCAGTACCAGTCTTGACGGATAGGTTGCATTCAGAACAGTCAAGATCCCCAAAACTACTTGTAACAGCATGAGGGATATCATTACTATCCGTATTTTGCTGAATAAGGCATTCCCCTTTACTGATCCTGACCTGTACCACCAGAGACCGACCAGTATTAAAAGCAGGTAGGCAAGTCCACGGTGAATGAAATGAACAGTTATAGGATTATTTACAAGGTTGGAGAACCACGGGATCTGTTCATTCATAGTTGCCGGTATCATGCTTCCATTGATATCCGGCCAGGTTGGTGCTATGATGGCAGCCTTGAGCCCCGCCATGTATCCGCCGTAGATGAGCTGGAAAAACAGTACTGCCAGTATCCCCCATATCATATTTCTTAGTTTAGGGTCTTGAATCAATTGCCTGGGCAGGATCAGCAGGTTTAGCGCAAACCAGAGTGTATAGGACAACAATACCAATGCGGCAATAAAATGAACGGTCAATTCAACATGTCCTACAAAGTATTTTTCGGGTACCAGGCCGCTTTTTACCATTATCCAGCCAATGGCTCCCTGTAGTGCTCCCAGTAAGAACAGAATCACCATTGGCCTGACCATTGACCGGTTGAACTTACGCCTGGCCAGGAAATAAATAAATCCTGCCAGGAAGACCAGTCCCATCAGTCTTGCCCACAACCTGTGGAACCACTCCCAGAAGAAGATGAATTTGAACTGCGACAAGGAGAAACCCTGGTGTACGTATTTGAACTGATCGGTCAGTTTGTATTTATCGAACTCCGCCTGCCAGGCCACATCATTAAGGGGAGGCAAGACGCCGGTAATTGGTTTCCATTCTGTTATGGAAAGACCCGATTCCGTTAACCGGGTAATACCACCCAGTAATACCTGTATAATGATCATCGCCACACCTGTCAGTAACCAGGTGGCTACCTGTCTTGAAGCCCGCTGCTCTGATAAACTGTCCATCATGTGTGCAAATTTACTGCAGCAATAACTGTAAACTTTGTTCTGATGGAATTTTTATGAATTTGCAGGATATTTGTTGAACAGAACATGCTTGAACCCTTTTTATCCCCAGATCTGATTGAGGCCGGTCTTGATGAAGCAGGCCGTGGTGCTTATGCAGGACCTGTATATGCTGCTGCTGTTATACTTCCAAAAGATTTTTACCACCCATTATTGAACGACAGTAAACTGGTAAAGGAGAAAGAACGGTACCTGCTACGGGACGTCATTGAGAAGGAAAGCATTGCTTTTCATGTGGCGGCAATGGACATAGTTGTCATTGACAGTATAAATATATTACAGGCCACCTTCAAAGCAATGCACCAGGCTATTGAAGAACTCTGCATACCTCCTGATTGCTTATTGGTTGACGGGAACCATTTTAAAAGATACGGGCAAATTCCACATACCTGTATCATCAAAGGTGATGGAAAGTATATGGCCATTGCCGCAGCCAGTATCCTGGCAAAGACCTATCGTGACGATCATATGCATGAGCTCCATCTCCGGTTCCCGCAGTATGGATGGAACACCAACAAGGGCTATGGAACTGTTTATCACCGGAAAGCGATAGCGCAATTTGGCCTCTGCTGCCATCACCGAAAAAGTTATAATATAGCCCCCGCGGCTTCCCTGGTGTCTTAAGTAACACCTGCCTTATCGACGGGACTTTTATGGAAGTTATTCGAAAATGATCTCTCCGCGACCCTGCCGGGTAATCACCCACTCAGGGGCAGTACAGTCAACAATGGTAGAGGGTACCATGCCTCCGATGCCTCCGTCAATAACATAGTCCACCAGCGCTCCGAACTTTTTATGGATGATCTCCGGATCGGTGTATTCCTCCACCATGTAGCCGGGAAGGGAGGCGCTTAATATAGGGTTACCCAGGGCCTCCAGGATATGGCGGCAGATAACATTGTCGGGTACCCGTAAACCAATGGTTTTTTTCTTGCTCTGCAGGATCTTTGGCACCCGTTTACTGGAAGGGAGGATAAAGGTATAAGGGCCCGGGAGATAGCTTTTGAGCAAACGGTAAAGGGGTGTATCAATGCTTTTGGTATAGTCACTTAAGTTACTCAGGTCGCGACAGATAAAGGAGAGCTGCGCCTGTTGGGGGTTCACCTGTTTGATAATACATATGCGTTCAACCGCTTTCTGCTGCCTGATATCACAGCCCAGTCCATAAATGGTATCGGTGGGATAAATGACAACGCCACCCTGTTTAAGGCAATCCGCTACCTGCCTGATCAGGCGCGGCTGTGGGTCATCAGGATGGATATGAATGAGCAAGGACTAAATTTTTGTTGGTTACACGGTAATTAATGAATTAACATAAGGCAAAACATTTACTTTTGCCCAGTCAAATCTAGAATCTAAAATCGTAAATAAAAAATAAGCTATGTCTGTGATCACGGTTGGTACGATGGCTTTTGACGCCATTGAAACTCCTTTCGGAAAAGTTGAAAAGATCGTCGGCGGGTCGGGGACTTATGTAGCATATGCAGCCAGTAATTTTGTTAAACCGGTTCAGCAGATCTCCATCGTAGGGTATGATTTCCCCACAGCAGAAATGGAGGAACTGAAAGGGCGCGGGGTGGAGTTGGAAGGGGTGGAGATTGTATCTGGTAAAAAGTCATTTTTCTGTAGTGGTAAATATCATATTGATATGAACACACGTGATACCCTGGTGACCGACCTTAATGTGCTGGCAGACTTCAACCCCGTTGTTCCGGAATCATACCAGGGCGCTGAATTCCTGATGCTCGGCAACCTGATGCCCAAGCTGCAGATGAGTGTCATCGACCAGTTAAGGGTGCGCCCAAAACTCATCGTAATGGATACCATGAATTTCTGGATGGAAACAGCGCTGGATGAGCTGAAAGCAGTATTACAAAAAGTGGATGTATTGTTGGTGAATGACGGAGAGGCCAGGCAGTTGAGCGGCGAATTTTCACTGGTAAAAGCAGCCCGCACCATTTTGAAAATGGGTCCCAGGTTCCTGATCATCAAAAAAGGGGAGCATGGTGCCTTATTGTTTCATGATGACCATGTCTTTTTCGCACCTGCCCTTCCACTCGAAGATGTCTTTGACCCCACTGGTGCCGGTGATACTTTTGCGGGGGGCTTCATAGGCCACCTTGCCAAGACCAGGGACATCAGTTTTGAGAATATGAAGACCGCTATCATCGTCGGGAGTGCACTGGCCAGTTTTTGTGTGGAAAAGTTCGGACCCCAGCGAATGAAAGAGATCAATAAGGATGACATAGCAGCCAGGCTGAGCGAATTCGTTCAATTGGTGAACTTTGATATCGACCTGGTTTAATTTTTAAACAAATTAACAACTGGTAAAAATTAAAGAGGCTGTACGGTTAGCATACGCCTCTTTAAACTTTTTAGTATACAGCGCGCCAGTTATCAGATGAAAACTCTTCCTATTACAAGACCTCCAAGCACCAATAATATACCACATCCGATCCAGGCCCATTTAATAAAATTCCTCTTCCCCGAAAATACATAAGCACCAAGTACACCAAGGGGTCCAAGAAAAAAGCCAAGGGCCAGTGCACCCCAGTTGACCCCTTCACTTTCCCCGTTTCGGCTGTTCCTGAGCTGCAGTTTCATCCTGTACTGGGTGAGTTTAAAAGAAATCTTTTCGACAAGATTCAATTTCTTACCCCGCCATTTTCCGTATTCGCCGGGACTGAGTGACACAAACCATTTCATGTATGTAAGTTGTTGCTGTTTTGTACTGACAGTTGGATTAATATCCGATCTCATAGACGGACCGATGTTGTTCGATGAAGCGGGAACCGCCGCAACTGCACTAATACCAAACAGGGAAAAAGCGAAAATGCCGAGAATCAGTTTAAGGCTGCGCATAATTGAAAGTTTTAGTTAATAATTCAATACTAAATATAGAACAATATTATACATATTTTCTTGCAAGTACAACTACATTCCTAAATTGTCTTCTCTTCCCCTCCAGGTTAAAAATATCGGTACAGATAATATAGATACCCACAGGAAGGCGCTGGCCCTTATCTCCCAACCCATCCCAGCGGAAATTCCCGTTAATGCCGCACAATGCACTGCGTTGCAGATAACGTACTGCCCTTCCGGCTGCGTCAAATATGGTAATATTGGCTACATACCCCGGAGCAGGAAACTGGTATGCTATTGTTGCTACATCATCCATGCCGTCATTATCCGGAGAAACAATACCCGGAGAAACATTTATCCCGCCTTGTACTGCAAGGTCGGACCGGTACTGCGAATTTTTATAGCCAGGTGTTCCATATCCCGCACTGGCAGCAGCAGAATGCCAGTTATCCGGAGATGGAGTGGGTGCATTGTAATCAATTCTTTCCAGTGCCACTCCCTGCGGGTTCGTGATCAGTTTGAAATGCCAGGTGGCACTATAGACCAGTTCATCCATTATACTACCCTGATCATTCAGGATAATAACATCGCCCTGGTCTTTATTAAATGAAGGCATGCTGCCCACTTCAGCGAATGCATCCGGATTAAGGGTGATATAATTCCTTTTCACAGCAGAAGCGTCGGTGGTAACAACCATGAAGGATCCTGGAAATAACAGGTAGCTTTCCTGGCTCAGTGGGGTAATGCTGCTTACAGTACCCGAACTGTTCCTGTTGGCGATGCTGACCTTCCGCAGGTCAATGATCTTTTTGCTGCGGTTGTATATTTCCACATAATCCACACCGCCCGGGCCCGGATCAAAAAGCAATTCGTTGATCACCAGGTCAAGACTGTCGGGATCTGAGGGAAGCCCTGCATATACCTGTCCGGGTGCAACAATAGGGTTACCGGCGCAATCTGTTACCGTTTTTACCTGAATAGAATAAACGCTGTTCACCAATAAGGTTGAAGTTGTTCTCAGAATTACATGGTCAAAGACCGGTGCCTGTGGATTGGCTGATGCGGGCTGGCCAATACCATCGCTCACCTGATAAGCAGTCACCTGTGCGGCGCTCAAACTGTCCAGTGGCTCATCAAATACCAGGGTGATATGTATACTATCGGTTGCATATGCCCGCAGGATATGCGGTGGTGTTCTGTCTGGATTAACAGCATCTGTTGAATTCTTGCTCCCCGGCGTCCCTCCTTTGGGGTCGATACTTGCCTTCCAGTTACTGATACCACTGCAGGGATTCCGGGTATCAGTCATTTCCAGTGACCACCCCCCCGACTTCTTCAACACATTCTGATACCAGGCATCGGTATAATTCACACCGTGTATCACCATGCCCCTTGCATTGCTTAAGGTGATCCGGTCGCCGGTATTGACCAGGGATGGGAAACCGGTGACAGCAATGGTGTTACCATAAGCCGACAGGGCAGGCACTGCACTGGCTGTGCAGACGATAACAAAACTATCCGGGCTCAATACAAAATTAGGCATGGGCCCGCTCTGCCTGGAAAGACTGGCAAGCCGGCAACCCTGCAAATTAACGGGAGCGGCGGAAATGTTCTTCAATTCAACCCATTCATGGTTGGGCAGGGCAACCGGCGGATTGGGGTCAACCATCATTTCATCAATAACAACATCGAATCGGTTTGGGTTCTGGGAGTAGGTATTGGCATGCACATACAGGCATACCATTACCAGGATAATGATCTGTTTCATGATAGGGTAGATTAATGTATCCCAAATGTAAAAATGATTCCCCTATTTTCAAATAATTAACCATTGTATACATATTTTTGCGTTCTAAATTTTTACAGATGAAAGTTGCTGTTGTTGGCGTTACGGGACTGGTAGGCAGTAAGATACTGCAGGTGCTCGCTGAAAGGAATTTTCCCGTAGATGAATTGATCCCGGTAGCATCAGAGAAAAGCCTGGGTAAGGAAGTGAACTTCAAGGGGAAAAAATACCTGGTCGTAAGTGCTGAAGCCGCCATAGCAGCCAAACCGGATATAGCCATATTCTCTGCGGGCGGAAGTACTTCCCTGGAGCTGGCACCCAAATTTGCCGAAGCAGGCATCACAGTAATTGATAACTCCTCTGCCTGGCGCATGGATCCTTCAAAAAAGCTGGTGGTGCCTGAAGTAAATGCATCGGTGCTTACTGCCAATGACAGGATCATTGCCAACCCCAACTGTTCCACCATACAGATGGTAGTGGTGTTAAAACCCCTGCATGACAGGTACAAAGCAAAGAGAATTGTAGTGAGTACGTACCAGAGTGTTACAGGTACCGGGGTGAAGGCTGTGACCCAACTTATGAATGAAAGAACAGGAATTGAAGGGGAAATGGCCTATAAATACCCGATCGACCTGAATGCCATACCACATATTGATGTGTTCCTGGAGAACGGATACACCCGGGAAGAGATGAAGATGGTGAAGGAGACCCAAAAGATTCTCGGCGACGACACCATACAGGTAACAGCAACCTGTGTACGCATACCCACGATGGGCGGGCATAGTGAAAGCGTGAACATCGAATTTGAACATGATTTTGACCTCGGTGAGATAAGGGAACTATTAAGCAAGGCTCCCGGTGTGGTGGTCAGGGATGATGTGGCTAATTTCATATACCCCATGCCACTCACCGCGCATGAAAAGGATGAAACTTTTGTAGGCAGGATCAGGCGGGATGAAACACAGCCCAGGACACTAAACTGCTGGATCGTAAGCGACAACCTACGTAAGGGTGCTGCCACCAATGCGGTGCAGATCGCGGAGTATTTAGTGGAGAAGGGATTTACCCCCTCCTAAACTACTTGCCGCCGCCCACTAAAGGGGTGAATAAACCCCAAACCCCTTCAGGGTGCATCCTTAAATTACAATGATAATTTTACCAAACAGTTCACCGATTGAAGAACTTCGTATGCTGTATACCTTTGCCCGTTTCAACCATTGGGAGGCAGGGATTGTGGGCGGTGATATCTGTTTAACTGATCACCCAGGTCTCACTGCCCCTGAGTAATTTATCCAGATCCCCTTTGCCTTTTTTGGCAATGATCTCTTGTATCTGCATGGTCATTGAATCCTCATAGCAGGCCCTTTCCGTTTGAAAGAAAACCCCGAAAGGCCTTGGCAAATGACCGGCCAGGTGCGGATCATCGAACATGCGAATCAGTATCTGTGCTTTATAGAAATCACGGTCGTCATGTACCCACAGGTCATCCGCAGAGGCGCCGGCACCCAGTTCAACGATCACGGGTTTAAACCCATCCAGCTTGATCCCCTTATTCTGACCTGCCCCAAATACCAGGGGTTTATCCTGCTCCAGGAACAACACTTCTTCCGCTTTAGTACTCTTTTCCGTGAAGATCTCAAATGCCCCATCATTGAAAATATTACAGTTCTGGTAAATCTCCAGGAAAGAGCTTCCCCGGTGCTGGTTGGCACGCAGTAGCATGGCCTGCATATGTTTGGGATCCCTGTCCATGGTGCGGGCAATGAAACTCGCATCGGCACCCATGGCCAGAGCCAGTGGATTAAAGGGGTGATCGATGCTTCCAAATGGCGTGCTCTTGGTAATTTTATGTTCTTCGGATGTAGGGGAATACTGCCCTTTGGTCAATCCGTAGATCTGGTTATTGAACAGCAGGATATTGATATCGAAATTCCTGCGCAGCAGATGAATGGTATGATTACCGCCGATACTTAATCCGTCGCCGTCGCCGGTAACTACCCATACACTCAGTTCCGGCCTCGCCGCCTTTAAACCACTGGCCACGGCAGTGGCACGGCCATGAATACTGTGCATGCCGTAGGTGTTCATATAATATGGGAAACGGCTGCTGCAGCCGATACCTGAAATGATCACAATATCTTCACGGCGAATACCCAGTGTAGCCATCACTTTCTGAACCTGGGCCAGGATGGAATAATCACCGCATCCGGGGCACCAGCGTACTTCCTGGTCAGTTACAAAGTCTTTTGCGGTTAGCGTGGGAGCTGTAGCAACAATTTCACTCATCTTTTGCTGAATTTTTAGGGTATAAAGTTATTAAATAAAATGCAAAGGAATAAGAAATAAGGAATAAGCAGGTTATAATACCTGCTGCGGTATTTATACAGCCATATGCGTCTTTTTAGCGGGTAAAGATCCTTTCCTGGCTGTCCTGTTTAATCTAAATA
>JANYAL010000359.1 GCA_025361325.1 Bacteroidota bacterium | reverse complement strand
ACAATCTTTTATGACAGAGATACAAGAAATCATCGCCAGCCTGGTTAAGTTCCGTAATGAAAGGGCCTGGGAGCAGTTTCATAACCCCAAAGACCTTTCAATAGCGCTGTCGGTAGAGGCCAACGAGCTACTGGAATTGTTTCTTTGGAAGCAATCAGAAGAAGCCAGCAAGGAAAAGATCAAGGAAGAGCTGGCCGATGTATTTGCATTTGCGTTCTTATTGGCAGAAAGGGAGGGGCTTGACGTAAAAGAGATTGTCTTGAATAAAATAAGGGCTAATGCGGAAAAATATCCGGTGGAGAAAGCAAGGGGCACGGCAAAAAAATACAATGAGCTATGATCGTATACAGCGCCAATAAAACCCGGTTCATAGAAGATGTTTTGACTAACGACATTGAAAACATAGTCCTGAAGAATGTAAAGAAAAAATTGAACAGGGGCGTTGGCATCGCCGAAATCAGGTCCTGGGCTTCTTCGCTCGGATTCATGGACCGCATTTTGCAGGATACGACTATTTCAGATGATTGTGGAATTGCAATAGAATACCAGATACCACAAACAGGCAAGCGAATAGATTTTATCATCTCCGGACAGAATGAAAATAACAATGACGCAGTCATCCTGGTTGAATTAAAGCAATGGTCTACTGCTAACCTGACCACAAAGGACTCTATTGTGGAAACCTATGTAAGCGGCAGGATTGGTGAACACACCCACCCCTCTTATCAAGCCTGGTCATATGCCACTTTGCTCCAGGGCTTCAATGAAGTCGTTTATACTGAGAATATAAGTCTTCACCCCTGCGCCTACCTTCATAATTATGTAGAAGATGATGTGATCAGAAATGAGTTTTATGCGGATTATATTAACAAAGCCCCTTTGTTCCTTAAGAGTGATGCGCTCAAGCTAAGGGATTTTATCAGAAAGCATGTAAGATATGGCGACAGATCGAATATCCTGTACCGGATAGAGAACGGAAAAATACGGCCATCAAAACTACTTGCCGACAGTATCACAGGAATGATCAGGGGCAACCAGGAATTTGTTATGATCGATGACCAAAAGGTTGTTTATGAAAACGCCATTTCTTTGGCAAAAAGGGCAAATGAAGACAGTAAGCAGGTATTAATAGTTGAAGGGGGACCCGGAACCGGGAAATCTGTTGTAGCCATAAACTTGCTTGTGGCATTGACCCAACTCGGTTTACTGGCCCAGTATGTTTCTAAAAATGCAGCGCCCAGGGCTGTTTATGAAGCGAAGCTAACAGGCAGTTTAAGGCCAACCGAAATACGTAACCTCTTCAGGGGCTCAGGTGGTTTTATCGAAGCAAAGCAAAATGAATATGATGTCTTAATAGTTGATGAGGCACACCGGCTCAATAAGCAAAGCGGTCTTTATGGAAACCTGGGTGAAAACCAAATAAAGGAGCTGATCCAGGCCGCCAAATTCTGTGTATTTTTTATTGATGAGGACCAGCGGGTCACACTAAAAGATATTGGCAGAAAAGAAGAGATCGAAGCATGGGCTTATAAGATTGGGGCCTCGGTAACCGAGATGGACCTTTCTTCACAATTCCGGTGTAATGGATCAGACGGCTACCTGGCCTGGCTGGATAATATGTTGCAAATCCGGGAAACAGTAAATGAGGATATTCATGACATTGATTATGATTTCAGGGTCGTTAGCAGCCCTGTAGAACTAAGGAACATCATCGGGGAAAAGAACAAATCGGCTAACAGGGCACGTATGGTGGCAGGATACTGTTGGAAATGGAAAAGCAAAAAGCATAAAGACGCATATGATATTGAATTCCCGGAATATGATTTCCGGATGAAATGGAACCTGTACGAAGATGGGAGCACCTGGATCATTAGCCCTGACTCTGTAAATGAAATCGGGTGTATCCATACCTGCCAGGGTTTGGAAGTAGATTATATTGGTGTTATTGTAGGAAAGGACCTGGTAGTGCGAAACGGGCAGATCATTACTGATGCTTCAAAGCGGGATTCTTTTGATAAATCCGTACGGGGATATAAGAAGCTGTTAAAGGAAGACCCTGCAAATGCTAAAAGGGCGCTTGACCTGATCATAAAGAACACATACCGCACATTAATGACCAGAGGAATGAAGGGTTGTTATGTATATTTTGTTGACAGGGAAACCGAGGAGTATTTTAGAAAATACCTGAATAATTAACTGGTCGTTTTTGGTGAAACAACTGGGATTCTTGTTGACTATTCAGCTTCGGTTTTGGCAGATGTATAACACCGGGCTACAGAATAAACAATGAACTTGTTAACATTAACCAGCAGCGGCACCGGGCAGACGGATCACGGAATACTAGCACAGAAGAAAGCGGTAGGCGTTAGGTGCAATTAATTGACGTTTGCACAAAATTAAAGAATAAGTGACACTGTAGACAATGAAAATTCTTACACTTATAATAGCAATTCTTTTATTCAATTTTAAGGTATCTGCTCAAGAATTATACTGTGTTTCATCCAAGTCTATACTACTAAGAGACTCGGTTACAAAATGGACTTATGTATTAGATACTTCGCATACATACATAACGGCCTTTAACTCTGTTGGTGAAAGTATATGGAGAATATCTATTTTATATAAACCTAATCCCCCTCTATCATAAACCAGGTTTGTACGCTATAGGATTCGGTAAGCCGCCAGAATGGATGAAGCCCCTTAAAGATACGGGTGAAAAAACAATTTGGGTTGGATATGACAGATGCGGAGGTGTTGTTAATTTATTAACCGGAATTTTTCAAATGATAGGTTGTGATTAGACTCATTTTTTCTTTGCCGACGTAGGTTTTCTCCTCCTGCATAATCGGTGTTTCATAAATCATACGTAAGCCCACCCTGCACCCTGTGAGCGCCGCCGCCTTGTGTTTTCACAAGCGGCGATTGCGATTTTCATGCTGCCGCAGGTTTATTCATTTAGATATTCCTACATTGATCAAATTCAAGTTTCTGAAATAAAGCTTTGTATAATCACGTGAAAATAAACATAAAATCCTCGTGTTTTTCTCTTTTGAACATCTGACTAGGTCTCTAACTTCATTCATGTATGGAAATAAAGCAGTGCCCTAATCCGGAATACTGTCCGCAATTTTATACAGCTACCATTCGTAACTGGTTACCTTTACTTGCGGATGATGACTGCAAAGAGATCATAATGGGAAGTCTCCATTTCCTGGTTAAAGAAAAAAGGGCCAAAATTTATGCATTTGTTATTATGAGTAATCATATTCATTTAATTTGGCACCCCCTTCCACCGTATAGTCTTTCCAAATTACAATTAGTATTTATGAAATTCACAGCTCAAATGATAAAGTTTCATCACCTGGAAAAAAA
>JANYAL010000187.1 GCA_025361325.1 Bacteroidota bacterium | reverse complement strand
AAAGAATCACTGTCCTACCTCGAAATGGCCTTGCAGAAAAAAATGACCGATCTCTCCTTTTGGCAAGCCGATAAGAACCTCGATAATGTAAGGCTGCTTGAAGACTTTAGTAACTTGCTGAAAAAGTATTTCACAAAAGATGAAATTGCCAAATATCCATTCCTGTTCAAATTTGCAGAACGGTAGGAGTTTAAGATATATGGGGTAATAAGATGTTGTATTCTCCTATTTACTCATTACCATTAATCGCTTCAGGATGAACTACTGAAACATATTTCAAAGAATTTTCGATCAGCACATCTGCACATTTGCAAATCCACGAATCTTCATTGATAATACGTTTCAAAAAAGGCAAATCCAACAACGCTGTTGGTATTGGCGGTATTGGCGCAATTGGCAGTATGGATAAAGTGAACAGATGAAACTGTAAACAAGGTATTTTGTTCGGGTCTGATAGGGGTCTGCATTGGTAAAGCATGCCTTTTTCCCGAAGAAAGACCTATCCAGTCCTAAGGAAGTCTACCAGTAGTTTGCTGCCTGCTCTGGGTACCTGTTTCATTAACCTCTCGCATGACAAAGAAAAAACGGCTTCTTAATTATGGGTTCACTCATTCGTTAATGTGGAGTTAACGGCCTGATATATTTTAAACCCGGAAAATGATTTGATATCTTAATATGGTATTTCTAACCAAATAATGCTTAAACCCTGTCTTTTATGAAAAAGTTTGTTTATTTCTTACCCATAATTTCCATTTTTGCCCTGGCATCCTGTGGTACCAGCAACTACACCCAGGACTATAGCCCGCGGCCATCAGTGGGGCTCTCGGTTTCCTATCAAGGTTTCTATGATGGTTTAAGTCCTTACGGGCGCTGGGTGGATTATCCGAACCAGGGCTATGTATGGATACCGAATGAGGCAGGCTTCCGGCCTTATTATTCCAATGGCCACTGGGCTTTTACCACGTATGGTTGGACCTGGGTATCCAGTTACGACTGGGGCTGGGCGCCCTTTCACTATGGCCGATGGATGAATGATGCGGCTTACGGCTGGTTGTGGATTCCCGGCCATCAGTGGGCGCCCGCCTGGGTAAGCTGGAGAAGCAATGCTGAATGTTACGGATGGGCGCCGCTTGGACCGGGCATCAGTGTGGGTGTTTCCTTTGGTATGAATATACCAGATGAACACTGGGCATTTGTGCCACGCCAGCATATCTATGAGCAAAACATCAATAACTATTATATCAACCAGACCAGGAACGTAACCATTGTAAATAATACAACCGTCATCAACAATAATTATTATACAAATAATAATAATACGGCTGTGTACGCGAAGGGTCCGGATGCAAAAGAAGTAGAGCAGGCAACGCATACCCGAATCACACCGTTGGCTGTTAAGGAGACCAGCAAGCCTGGAACCGCGCAACTCAGTAACGGCACCCTGGCGATGTACAAACCGGTTGTACAAGCAGATAATAAGCAGGCAAACATCAGGCCTGCCAATCCGGTTGCACTGAAAGACCTTTCGAAGGAAAGGAATATGAATAAACGGGATGATAATTTCAGGAAGGAGGATGTGATCAATAATCCATCACTGCCGGTACATAAAGATCCCGTTCAGGACCAGAATACCAATAAAGGATTCCACAAGCCAGATGTGCAGAATAGCAATAATGTGAACACGCAGCCTGTGCAGGACCCTAATGGAAATAAGAAATACGTTAAGCCGGGAGTAGAAAATAACAATAACGTGAACACGCAGCCTGTGCATGACCTGAACACACAAAGAACAAAAAAGCCGGTCAACAGTGATGTCGTGGTGCCACAGCAGGATATGCAGGGCAGGATACCCGGTAAGGGTCAGGGGAAAAATGGCAATAACCCAGGGTTGAATAATGATCCCCTGGCACAGAAGAACATGAACAGAACCCCGGTCAACCCCCCGAATAACGGTTCTCCCCGTAATAATAAGATGCGTTTCATGAATAATCAGCAGAATAAAAAAATGCAGGGTAGAGGGAAAGACAGAGATAAGGGAGATGGGGGAAATGTAAAGAATAAGATGTAAGTGAAATGCATGGGTGTATATTTAAAGGTGTACCAAACCTCTGGAACATGTCATTAGAGGGGTTTCGTACATCTTTTTTTATATTAAATAACAATAACATAACACAGTTAAATCATATAGGTAAAAATATATTTTGTATTTGAGAAAAAAAACGACCTTTAATTGATTGTTTGTTATGGAGAATGGGAGACTCAAATATTTGCTTGGGGAAGTTGTGATGAACAATGACCAGCGGTCGTACAAGGAACTATTCATATTATTCTACGACCGCCTCTATAGTTTTGCATTCTCCATCCTTAAATCCCGGGAAGACGCCGAAGAGGTCGTTTCGGATTTTTTCATTACCGTTTGGCAGAAAAAGGCAAGCCTGCTGGATATTGATAATCTCCAACTGTATTTTTTTGTTTCTGTAAAAAATCTTTCCATCAATAAATTAAGAAAGCGGAAAAAGAATAGTACCCAGTTCAATGAGGAATACCTGGTTCATTTCAAAAGCCCTTTCTTCAATCCAGTTGAATTGTTGTTATCCCGCGAAGCTGTGGCCAAGATCCTGGAAGCCATCAATGAACTTCCCCCCAAATGTAAAATGATTTTCAAGCTCATCAAAGAAGATGGCCTTAAATACAGTGAAGCAGCCACCTTACTGAATATTTCCATCAAAACGGTGGAAGCACAGATGGCCATTGCCGTGAAACGGATCGGTAACAGCTATAACTTCAGGTCGCAGTTCCCCGAATTACATTCTATCCTTTCGGGAAAAAAAAATTAACATTGCTTTAGGGGTTTTCTCTTTTTTTATTGTCCTTATAGGGATACGATGCTGTTCATATGAGTGAGGAAAAATTCTCCATACTTATTGCGAAAGTGCTTTCTGAAGAAGTTTCACATGAGGAACTGATTGAATTTCAGTCCCTTATGTCAGAATATCCGGAACGCAGGTCGCAATTTGTAAACCTGGAAGAGATATGGAGATCGCAACCATCCAATAAGAATAACCTTCTTGCTGTAGAAGAGGCTTATCTGTTGCACTTGGGCCGTTTAAAGGATCAGGTGAATGATTTTGAAGAAGATATTTCTTTGCTGCCAGCTCACAACGAAGATTTCCAGTTATACCCGGTCAAAAAGCCAAGGTTCAGAAAATTCTTTGCATTGATAGTGGTTGTTCTGGCAATATTCTTTGGCGCCCAGTTGGCCCGTAATCTTATACAACAACGGGCCACTTTGGTTGCCGACAATAAAAAACATCTTAATGAGATCAATGTGAATCCAGGGGTTAAGACCAAACTGATGCTTCCTGACGGATCGAAGGTATGGGTGAATTCCGACAGTAAATTATCCTATGCTGAAACTTTTAAAGGAGCCACGCGGGAGGTTTTCCTTGAAGGCGAAGCCTATTTTGATGTGGTTAAGGACCCCAGCCATCCTTTTATCGTACACACTTCAGGTATAGAAGTAAAGGTTTTGGGTACGGCCTTTAATGTCAAGGCCTATAAAGCAGAGCCCACGATTGAAGCAACACTGATACACGGTTTAATAGAAGTGACAAAGATCAACCAGCCCAATGCGCCGAGGGTCATACTTAAGCCCCATGAAAAAATAATATTTTATAAATATGCTGTAGAAGAGTCCGCGAGTAAAGACCCCCGCCCGACAGACGACAATATTATTCAGGACGAAAACGTGAAACCTGCTATCACAATCATTCCCCTGACAAAGAATATTGCTGATTCAGCCATAGTGGAGACATCCTGGGTATACAACAGGCTTTCTTTTGAGGATGAGAAATTTGACCTGGCTTTGAAGATGGAACGCTGGTACAATATCAGGATCTCAATAAATAATGAAAAGGTGAAAACATATCGTCTGACAGGTTCATTTGAGTCTGAGACTGTTGATGAGGCGCTG
>JANYAL010000185.1 GCA_025361325.1 Bacteroidota bacterium | reverse complement strand
TCCTCATTTTCCCGAAAGATGATATGTTTAGGATCAGTTCTTCATCTGTTCCGTCAGTACGGCCACCACCTTCCTTGCTTCCTCCATCCTGCCTGCCGGTACGGGTATCCTTTCAATGGATTGCTGCCAGCAGGTTCGGGTTGGAAATTCCATGATGATATGCAGGATGGGGATCTCCCCATCAGTATAGATGTCTGAACCGGTAAGCCGTGCACCGAGGTGTTTCCAGGTCTGGAAACTGCCTCCGACATAAACGGCCGATGTTCCGATAATGGCCTCATGCGATCCTTCTTTCAGGATCCGCTGGCGTACCAGGGGCGCCACAAAGGCCACTATGGTGAGCAGAAAGACCAGTCCGGTAAGGACGTAGATAAAAAACTGTCGTGGTAAAGCAGCATCATACCGCCGCAGACCACAACGGAGATGATGATGATCAATATCAAATGTTTTATGAATTGAACATCATGCTTTTTCAGGAAAATAATATCTGCATGACAGCATAAAAAAAAGCGAAGCAATCGATTGTTTTGCTTTGTATGGAGAGCGTTTCTATTTTTCTACCAGCCGGTCCAGGCATCCGTATTCCTGTTTTAGCAGGTCATCATATTCATCTGCTTTCCGGAAGAGTTTTTCAAATTGTTCTTTACCGTTCTCCGGGGTCATATCCTGGTCGTATAATATACAACTGAGCACGATATTCTGCCCGCTGCAGCTTATTACAAGTCCGTTCAGTTTATAATTCTCTTCCAGGAGGAACTTGTAAAGCGGCATGATTCGGGTGGGGTCATTGGGCATCTGGCATAAGAAGGCATCGCCCGTTACAAAGAAATTCTCGTGATTATAGGTGATCTTTATACGGGCCGACCCTTCCTCCACTTCCCAGTTATTGGGTCCGTTTCGTGCCAGTTTGATATCCTTGCCCAGGCTTTTCAGGACCGTTTCTATAGTCCGGGCCACCCCGGTTGGTTCGGTCTCTTTCTCCGGCATTTCCGGCAGTATCACTTCTGTACCGCAACTGGGACAATATTTTCCGGAATCGATATTGGCTTCGGTAACCAGGAAATCACAGGATGAGCAACGGGTGCTTGCCGAGCCCCTGTTGGGCTTGTATAACTGCAGGGCGATACGCAGGTAATCCACCGGCAGGGCAAAGCCCAGGTTGTCGCCGCCGCGTATGATGAAGGAATTAACCCCAATGATCTCACCTTTTTCATTCACCAAAGGCCCACCGCTGTTACCGGGGTTAATTGCTGCATCGATCTGTATGTACTTGAGGCCATCGCGTATCCTGTCCACCTTGCTGATCACCCCCAGTGTGACTGTATAATTCAGACCATAAGGATGGCCAATGGCTACGATCTCATCGCCGTCCTTCATCTCTTCATACCTGCCCAGTTGAACATCGGCCAAAACAGCTCCGGCCGGCGGTTGTAGGAAAGCCAGGTCGTGCTTACGGTCTGTATACCATACGCGGCTCAATAATTTTGGAAACACTTTGCCCTGGATGGTTACTTCGGCCGCATTGTCTACCACATGGTTATTGGTAACGATCAGGTCGAATTCTTTGACATAGAAACCCGTACCCGTACCGGTCTGTGTGGCGATCTGGATAATGGCGTCCTTGTATTTTTCTATGATATCCTGTGTTGGCATGAACGCTGATAATAATGATGTATAGAAAACTCCTTATTTAGTTTCGAAATTCAGTACCTGCAATTCACCTGTAAAGCTGATGTTGAAATTGACCAAATTGTCGAACTTCAGGTTTTGTGTGTTAAAATCAAGACCCGGGTATTTCCTTTTCCAGGTTTGCTGCACCTGGCTAATCACGTTGAAGATCTTTTCTGTATGGAAGCGGTTCTTTGTTTCGTCAAAGAACGTTTCGGTAAAACCAAGTGCCCTGAAATAATCGGTATAGTTCACCTGCATCTGCAATCTGAAGAGCTCTGTCATAGGCCTTGGCAGGCTGTAGGAATACTGGCAGTAAGAAATACCATACTCACTTATCTGCTGGGCGATAAGGGGGTAATTGTTGTCATTGTACCAGGTTGTGTTCTTGTTGGCGCTGCTGATAGCATCCGTGATTGTTTGTTGGGTCTGGGGAACTGCAATGGCGAAACTGCTCTTATTGCGGAACAGGGATGTATAGAACTCTTCACGGGGTTTTACCAGGAGTTTCCCGAATGCTTCTATCATGGCGGTATTCTTTTCTGCAGCCGGTCTTTCGTCCTTGGTAAAATACAGGATGGGTATCTTTTCCAGATCCGCCTGCAAGCTGCCTTCCGGGCAAATGAGGTAATCAATACGGAAGGCCAGTGCCAGCAGCAGGTAGGAGATACCTCCACTTAATTTTTCTGCATCCAGGGTTTTGATATACTGAAGTGTTTCATTAATCCATTTTTGCAGGAAGACATATTTGGTTTCTTTTTCCGCCTCAGGTATATCAGCTAAATGCTCGGTATCCAGGGCCTCTAAGGTGTAGAAGTCCTTGACGAGCAAGTCATCCTGTTTATCAGCCCGGGTGGCCAGTTCCTTCAAAGCATAATACAGTTTATTGGGATTGGCAGTCTCCAGCTCTGTGTCGAATCGCATGCAAAGTCGTTCCCCGTCGAGCGAATACCGGCTGTAATACAGGGAGAAATTCTGTTCCAGGAGCCTTCGCATCACCGGAACAGAGGGTTGTGGCATTTTAGCAAGACTTACCTCGGCCTGCAGGTGTGCGGCATTACCCGATCCCCGGACAATCTTGGAGCCCTGATAAATGGAAAAATGGAATTCTTCACCTTGCCGCTGTAGTGTCACATTTCCGGCATTATCGTCGCGGAGGTAATCAAAAAAAGCATCAATGCTTTCAGCGTATTTCTTTTCCCTGAACAACCTGTCGGCCTCCCCCCAACGTGCTACTTTTTCCGGTGTTTTATTATTATCGCTGTAACGCCCAAAAGCGATGGCAGGCTGTTGTTCCGTTCTTTTACCCCGGCCAAATAACTTATCGAACATGTATATAGGGTTTATTTCACTTAGAACAGCAATTTACAACAGGCGGGCTGATATTTGTTTAAAAATTGACCGTACATTTAGGGTGGTTAATTTTATATTTGCCAATTAAAGATATCATTATGAAGTTTATCGTTTCCTCCTCGGCGCTGTTGAAGCAGTTACAACAGATCAGCGGCGTCATCAATGCCAACACCGTACTGCCTATCCTGGAGGATTTCTTATTTGAGATCGAAAAGAACAAGCTCACGGTAATTGCCACTGATTTGGAGACCGTAATGAAAGTGCACCTTGACATAGAGGCAAAGGACAGCGGTAAAGTGTGCATCCCCGCCAAAATACTGCTGGATTCCCTGAAGAACATTGCCGAACAGCCCCTTACTTTCAATATTGACAAGAATTTTGCGGTGGAGCTTACCAGCGACAATGGAAAGTACAAGGTCATGGGCGAAAACCCGGATAATTTTCCTAAAGAACCTAAGGCAGACGATGCCAATTCATTTACTATGAGTTCATCGGCACTGGTAACCGCCATCAACAAATGTATTTTTGCGGTCAGTAATGATGACCTGCGTCCTGCTATGACCGGGGTATTCTTTGAACTGGACAAGAAAGGCATCACTTTTGTTGCCACGGATGCGCACCGGCTGGTCAGGTATATCCGTAAGGATGTTAGCTGCCCCGAGAAGTACAATTTTATTGTTCCCAAAAAACCCCTGAACCTCTTAAAAAGCGCACTGCCCGACAATGAGGATGAATTGAATGTTTCTTACAATAACAATCACCTGTTCGTTTCCCACGGGGGCACCGAGCTGGTATGTCGTCTCATAGACGCGCGCTTCCCCGATTATAAAGTGGTGATTCCGGCTGACAATCCATATAAAATGACGGTAAACAAACATGATTTCCAGAATGCCCTGCGACGGGTGAGCGTTTTCAGTAACAAGAGTACGAACCAGGTAGCCCTGAGCATCAGCGGCAGTGAACTGCAGCTGGCTGCACAGGATGTGGACTTCAGCTTTGAGGGTAACGAGCGGATGGCCTGTCAGTACGATGGGGATGACCTGCAGATTGCTTTTAATGCCAAATTCCTGATTGAGATGCTTGGCGGGGCAGACACTTCCGAGATCAATATGGAACTCAGTACACCCACTAAAGCGGGTATAATAAAACCATCCGAACAGGGAGAAAACGAAGAGTTGCTGATGCTGGTGATGCCCCTGATGCTGAACAATTAAATGAGCTCACTGCCTCATTTTTCGCTTTAAACACAGGTAGATTTTTTTGTGTGCAAAATGATTCCCTGTCTTGTTGTTGAATTTCATGAACTTCGGTGCCTAAACTTTATGGTATGTTCCTGATTATACTTGGTATCATTGTACTGATTGTATCGGCAGTTGTGCTTAAAAACAACCCGGCCCTGGCAAAATTCAAAACTCCCGGCCGAATCCTTGGTTTCCTTTTTATTGTCCTGGGCGTACTTACTGCCAGCATCATCCAGGTAAATCCGGGTGAAATAGGTGTAAAGGTTCTTTTCGGAAGCATACAGAATGATGTGCTGGGGAGTGGACTTCATATTGTGAATCCCCTGCTGGAGATCAAGAAACTGGACGTGAAGACACAGAACTACACCATGAGTGGTATCAATGATGAGGGACAGAAAGCTGGCGATGATGCCATCCGGGTGCTGACCAGCGACGGACTGGAAGTTACGATAGACCTTACCGTTCTGTACCGTATCGTATCAGCCGATGCACCAAAACTTTTACGCGAAACGGGTGATGATTACCGCGACAAGATCGTACGCCCGATCACCCGGACCAAGATACGTGACAATGCTGTTTATTACCAGGCTGTTGATCTGTTCGGAAATAAAAGAGATGAATTTCAGCAACGTATCTATAAGAGCATCGAGGATGATTTTAAGGCCCGCGGACTCATGCTGGAACAGTTGCTGGTGAGGAATATTGCCCTGCCCACGTCGGTAAAGGCTAGCATTGAATCCAAAATAAATGCAGAGCAAGATGCCAAAAAGATGGAATTTGTTTTACAGAAGGAGAAACAGGAAGCTGAACGGAAAAGGGTGGAGGCACAGGGTATTGCCGATTATCAAAGGATCATAAACACGGGTCTTACCGATCAGCAGTTACAATATGAGCAGATCAAGGCAATGAAAGAAATTGCACTGAGTACCAATTCCAAGGTGATCGTGATGGGTAAGGGAAATACCCCGCTGATCATTGATGGAAAACAATAATATCCTTATCTAAGTAACGATTGTTGCAACCGGGAAGCGAACACATTATGAACTTTAAACAAATTGCTTCTTACGATAATTACCTGCTCGCGAATATGACCCTGGGCATGTTACAGGAAAATGAGATAACCTGTCATTTAAAAGATGAGTACATCGTTACTATTGACCCGTTGCTGAATCCGGCGGTGGGCGGTATTAAATTATTGGTAATTGAAGCGGATTACCAAAGGGCACTGGGAATAATAAAAGACGCGGAAACTGCCTACCTGAAAGAGATACCCTGTCCGGTTTGCCATAGTTATTCACTGGCTGCAGAAGAGGAAATAAACCAGCCGGAGAGTTTTTGGGGCAGGTTAAAGAACCAGATCGCTTACGGCCAAACTGCAACATACCGAAAATACTACATCTGCTGCCAATGCAAACATGTCTTTCCGGAAATACCGGTATCTTAGTACATGAACCCTTATAGTGAAATAGTAATTCAACTATTCCTTCCATGAAGAAAGTAGCCATGATACCTGCCCGGTATGACGCCACCCGTTTTCCTGCTAAGTTGATGCAGCTTCTGGGAGAAAAGACTGTTATCCGGCATACCTATGAGAATACGGTTGATACGAATCTCTTTGATGATGTGATAGTTGTTACGGACAGCGATATTATTTATAAAGAAATAATGTCGAAAGGGGGAAAGGCTGTGATGAGCAAGCATGAACATGAAAGCGGCACTGACCGTATCGCGGAAGTGCTTCCGGGCCTGGATGCGGATATCGTGGTAAATGTACAGGGAGATGAACCCTTTGTTCAGAAAGAACCTTTACAAAAAATACTGGATGTGTTCAGTGATGAAACTGTTCAGGTAGCTTCCTTAATGCAGGTGATACATGATGCACAGCTGGTTCAGGATCCCAACTATGTGAAAGTGGCGGTTGATAAATACAGCAACGCTTTGTTTTTCAGCCGCAGCCCCATTCCTTATCACCGGGATAAGAACATATCGCCTGTCTATTATGAACACATTGGCGTATATGCTTACCGGAAAAATGCCTTGCTGGATTTTACCCAATGGGATATAACACCCCTGGAGGCGTCAGAAAAGATCGAGTGCCTCAGGTACCTGGAAAACGGAGTATTTATAAGAATGGTGGAGACGGATTATATGGGCATAGAAATAGATACGCCTGAGGACTTGGAACGGGCGTCTAAAATATTACAGTTCAAATCCAAATAATTAACGGTACTATTCATGAATTATGTAGTAGATTTTGAGTTGTATGCTGCGGCGGATGGCAATCAGTAAAATACAGTTCAATAGTAAAGCCCTGCTCATGACATATAACTAAATCCTTATTATGGCTTTCAGAAATTTTAAAATGGTGGGTTATGTAATCTATGGGCGTGGATCTTTTGATCAGCTGGATGAGATTATTTCCACACAACGTAAAACAGGTGCGCCCATGGTGTTCTTGGTTGATCATTACTTTGAAGGCAGGCCGCTTTCCACCAGAATACCTGCAAAGAATCATGACAAGATCATTTTTGTGGATGTAACTTATGAACCCAAGACCTCTTATGTAGACAGCCTGGCAGGCCGACTCAAAGAAGAATTTGGTGCCTTAAGCGGAATCATCGGCATTGGCGGCGGTTCAACAATGGATTTGGCCAAGGCCGTTGCCTTGATGATGAACAATCCCGGTTCTTCTGCAGATTATCAGGGATGGGATCTGGTAAAAAATCCCGGAGTTTATAAGGTAGGTATACCTACACTCAGCGGTACTGGAGCGGAAGTAAGCCGTACAACGGTACTTACGGGTCCAACAAAAAAACTGGGAATGAATTCCGATTTCACGCCATTCGACCAGATTGTGCTGGATCCCGAACTTACTGCCGGAGCCATAGTGAACCAGCGCTTTTATACCGGTATGGATTGTTATATCCATTGTATTGAAAGCCTGAACGGTACCTACCTGAATGAGTTTAGCAAGAGTTACGGGGAAAAAGCGCTTCAGTTGTGCAGGGATGTCTTTGTGAAGAAAGACAGCTGGGATGCAGCATGCGACGACAAACTGATGATGGCATCCTATGCCGGTGGTATGAGCATCGCATACAGCCAGGTGGGGGTGGCCCATGCCGTTAGTTATGGACTGAGTTACTTACTGGGCACCAAACATGGTATCGGCAATTGCATCGTATTCGACCACCTGGAGGAATACTACCCGGAAGGGGTCAGGGAGTTTAAATACATGGTGGAGAAGAACGGCATCGATATTCCAAAGAACATTTGCAGCAGTTTGACCGATGAACAATTCAATAATATGATAGATGTTTCCATTGGTATGAAGCCTCTTTGGGAAAATGCTCTGGGAAAGGACTGGGAAAGGATAATGACCAGAGATAAACTGAGAAGGCTTTACGAAAAGCTATGATCACACTTTCATCAGCCTGTTGACCGCCTCGAGGAGTGTGGATTCCTTTTTTGAAAAACAGAATCGCAGCACTTTATTGTCCTGACCATTTTTATAAAATGCGGAAACAGGAATGGTGGCCACACCATATTCCTTCGTAAGCCTGATCGCAAAATCCCTTTCGGTTTCATCACTGATTGCAGCATAACTGTACAACTGAAAATAACTTCCGTAAGAAGGGATGACCCTGAATTTCGTTTGGGCCATCAAGCTATCAAAATAATCCCTCTTCTGCTGAAGGAAAAAGCCCAGTTGCAGGTAGTTCTCCTGCTTTGGCAAGAACTCCGCCAATGCGAACTGAAAGGGGCTGTTGCAGGTGAAACAGTTGAACTGGTGCACTTTTCTGAATTCTTTCATCAGGTTAGCCGGTGCCACGCAGTAGCCCAGCTTCCAGCCGGTGCAGTGATACACTTTTCCGAATGAGAAACAGACAAAACTCCTTTCGAATAGCTCGGGATAACGTAACATACTTTCGTGCTTCAATCCATCGAAGATCAGGTGTTCATATACTTCATCGCACAGTATAAATATCCTGGTATCCTTGACGATATGGCGCAACTGTTCAATGTCATCGGCACTTAAGACGCTGCCCGTGGGGTTGTGCGGCGTATTCAGCATAATCATTCTTGTTTTAGGCGATACTCTTTGTTTCACCAGGTCCCAGTTAATCTTATATTCCGGATAGGTCAATTGTATCAGTACGGGTATCGCACCATTTATCTCAACATTGGGGATATAGCTGTCATAGGCCGGTTCAAATACGATCACTTCATCCCCGGGCTGCAATACGCCAGTTAGTGCAGTATATATGGCATAGGTGCCTCCTGGGGTGATGGTTATGGATGTTTCAGGATCAATTTGGGCATCATACAGGCCGTTTATTTTATCAGCCAGTCGTTGCCTTAAGAGAGGCAGGCCGTTCATGTGCACATACTGGTTGTGCCCGTTATTCATGGCTTGGCCAACCAGCGCTATAAGTTCCGCGCTCATGGGATAGTCCGGAAAACCCTGCCCAAGATTGATGGCTTTATTTTCGAGCGCCAAAGAGCTCATAACAGTGAAAATGGTAGTGCCTACGTTGGGAAGTTTGCTTTTTATGAATGGTGTCAAGGTCTATGCTTTGGGATATTCATCAAAAATAAACAAAGCATACGGAATTATTCCGGCTTCGTTTTTCGGGAAGGGTAAAATAATAATAAGAGGGGAAAGCACCAGAGGATTTTTGAAAGCAGGGACGTGGAAGATTGGAAAACCCTTGCATTCACTGCAAATGTCTGGTTGATTTTGCCAATTGTAACATTTTGGTTGACTCCGAATTTCCAGTCCAGGTCTTTGAACCGGGAGGTGTCATAATATTTTTTCAGGTTTTCCGCGCAGCATTTCCAGTTTTCTTCCAGGCGTTCATCGTTGGTCATTTCAGGTTCCATGTTCGGATCGAAATAGTACCATTTGCCGTTTACCAGTACTTCCAGTGCAAAATGGTGCTGAAAGCCCACATTCCTGTATGCGATTTTTTTTCGCTTGAGTATTTCCATCATGACCATGGCCTGCTGAGAACAAGCTGCATATTCCTGGTGCATGATGTCATCGGGTTTGACCTTACAGGCCAGCCCGTAACCAATTACCTTTTCCGATATAGCGGCGATCCAGTTCTCCTTTAAGGTAAAATGTGAAAACCCATGGTAAAACCTGTATTTTATTGCCGTTGCAATGGTAACTATATAATCAATGGTATTGGGTTTTAATGATGCTGCCGTTTCATTGCTGTCGATATGCTGTTCAAGCTTATCAATGGAATTGATATAAGAAAGAGCAGGGTCAAACTGTTCTTTATGGTCATATGCCAGTCTTTCATTGATGTCGATATCAATGAAATTGGGAATCATGAACAATACAGAAAGTGCTATAAGGATTGGTTTTATCACAGCTTGGTCTTATACGCTTGTTGTAAATGCTTTACTGGCTGAATATTACCGTTTAGTAATACACATTAACGAATGTTGTGATAGAATATTGTAGATGGGTGAAAATTTAAAGAAATAATTTAATGCGTAGTTTTATATTGTAAAATAATTATAAATATTTCTCGCCTTTGCTTCTTTTTATCTCGGCAACATACTCCTTGATCTCCTGTTCCTTTTCCTTTTTGCAGATTAGCAAAACATCTTTGGTATCCACAACAATGAAGTCATCCAGTCCCTGTAACACGACCAACTTCTTTTTGTCGGCATGTACCATATTCTGGGTCGCATCAATAACCACCACATTCTCACCGGCGACCGCATTGCCCAGGTAATCTTTATCTAAAATGTTATACGCGGTGGACCAGGTACCTAGATCGCTCCAGCCAAAGGATGCCGGAATGATGAAGACATTCTCGGCTTTTTCCATCACCCCGTAATCGATAGAAATGTTCACACACTGCGGGTATATACGTGCAACGGCTTCTTTTTCCTTTTTTGTGTTGAAATGGACCTTTTCCGTTTCGAATACCTCATTCATTTCCGGTAAATACTTTTCAAATGCTTTTATAATGTTCTTCACCTGCCATACGAAAATCCCGGCATTCCATAAAAAATCACCACTCGCCACAAAGGTCTTGGCCAGCTGCAGGTCAGGTTTCTCTGTGAAGGTCTTCACTTTAAATACATTTTCGCTTACTGCAAGGGGTTCAAATTGTATATACCCATACCCTGTGTTGGGTGAACTGGGTTTGATACCTAGCGTAATCAATGCTTTGATGTGTGCGGTAAAATGAAGTGCATCCATACATACCTTTCTGAATCCAGCCTCATCGGTAATGATATGATCAGCGGGGGCACAGATAAGGTTTGCATTAGGATTCAATTCATGAAGTTTATGAGAGATGTATGCAATACAAGGTGCCGTATTCTTCCTGGAAGGTTCATACAGCACGTTGCCCAGCGCTATCTCCGGTAATTGTTTTGCAATGATATCCTCATACTGTCCTGCTGTTATAATAAATATGTTTTCAGGAGGAATGAATTTTGCAAAGCGGTCATAGGTCGACTGTATGAGCGTCCTGCCGGTATTTAGTATATCAAGGAACTGCTTAGGGAAATTTGAACGGCTCATAGGCCAGAACCTACTTCCGATGCCCCCAGCCATTATAGCTACATAATGATTCTTGCTCATAATCAATTTTATATGATTCCCTCTTTCAACAGGTCATGTACATGAATGATGCCGGTGTATATACCATCTGCCTCAACGACCAGCTGGCTGATATTTGATGTACGCATCTGGTCCAGTGCATTTACTGCCAGGGCTGATCCTTCGATCGTCTTTGGTTCTTTGGTCATAATATCTTTGGCCCTGAGCTGGTCCAATGAATCTGTCTTCTCCAGCATCCGCCTGAGATCACCGTCAGTGATGATACCTATGATCTTTTCCTGTCCATCGGTTACAACGGCAGCTCCCAGTCTTTTTTGTGTCATCTCAACAATCACTTCTTTAATCGTTGAATCTGGGAATACACAGGGTTTTTCGTTCTTCGCAGAAATATCCTCTACTCTTAAATACAATTTTTTTCCCAGTATACCCCCCGGGTGAAATTTTGCGAAATCAGCACTGTTGAAATCCTTGAGTTCCATCAGACATACTGCCAGGGCATCGCCCATCACCATCTGTGCCGTAGTACTGGTTGTCGGTGCAAGATTATTGGGGCAAGCTTCAGCTTTAACTGTGGTGTTCAACAGTATATCGCACTGCATTGCCAGAAAGGAACCTTCATAGCCGACCATTCCAATCAGTGTGTTGCCGAAATTTTTTATGAATGGGATCAACACTTTTATCTCCGGGCTGTCGCCGCTTTTGCTGATCAGCAATACAATATCATCTTGTTGTATCATCCCAAGATCACCATGTATGGCATCAGCCGCATGCATGAATACAGAAGGAGTTCCTGTACTGTTTAATGTGGCAACAATCTTTTGTGCAATGACAGCACTTTTGCCGATACCGCTAATCACAACCCTTCCTTTGCATAGCGCGATTGCCTCAACAGCTTTTACAAAATCTTCATTGATATAATTTTTCAACCCCCCAACGGATTCGGCTTCCAGCTCAATGGTGCGGATCCCAACAGGTATGATCATTTCTTTATTCATCAACAATGGCGCAAACCTACTTTAATTCAGCCAATATGCAAAGAACCTGTTTGTCTGTATTTCAAAGACACAGGCTTACAGGCAAATGACATAAAACCGATTTTTGTGAATTGATTTTATTTGATTAACTTAAATAATTAAAAAATTACGTTAAAAGCAGGATTCACACCAGAACAGGTATTATATTATACTGGCATTGAATTAACTTCGCAACCCTTTTTAAAAACCGCTACAGCGTAAGATTCTCCTTTTATCTTAACAGGGGATAAGGTATATAATATGACAACAGCTAAAACTAAAATAAAACCCAGTAAAAGGATAACGGAGCTTAAGCCCCTTCAGCAGTCTGCAAAAAAAGTAAAGGCACAGATCAACCAGACCGATCTGGCCGCACAACTGCAGCATCAGTTTGGATTTAATAATTTTAAAGAGCCGCAGGAAGATATCATCAATAGCCTGCTAGAGGGCCATGATACTTTTGTGATCATGCCTACCGGAGGAGGAAAAAGCCTGTGTTACCAACTGCCTGCAATCATCAGCGAAGGCGTAGCCATCATCGTATCCCCCCTCATCGCATTAATGAAGAACCAAGTGGACCTGGTGCGAAGTTACAGTAGCAAGGACGATGTGGCCCATTTCCTGAACAGCACATTGAATAAAGGCCAGCAGAAGGCAGTAAAGGATGACCTGCTTGCTGGTAAGACCAAAATGCTTTATGTAGCACCTGAGACCATGACCAAGGAGGAGAACATCGCTTTTTTCAAGGACCTGAAGATCTCCTTCTTTGCAGTGGACGAAGCGCATTGTATCTCTGAGTGGGGCCACGATTTCAGACCTGAGTACAGGAGGTTACGGGAAATGATGGACATGATCGATGAGACCATCCCCGTTATTGCACTCACGGCAACAGCAACTCCAAAAGTGCAGAGCGATATCGTGAAGAATCTTGGGCTGCGCAAACCCAATATCTTCATATCCTCCTTTAACCGGCCCAACCTTTATTACGAGATACAACCCAAGATCAATCTGGAGCAGACCAATAAAAGTATTGTTCGTTTTATACAGCAGAACAAGGGCAAGAGTGGCATAATCTATACCCTCAATCGCAAGACCACGGAGGAGCTGGCTAAGATGCTGATGGCCAATGGTATCAAGGCGGTGGCTTACCATGCGGGGCTCGACAGCAAGCTGCGCTCAGAGCGGCAGGACCAGTTTCTGAATGAAGATGTGGACGTTATCGTTGCCACCATCGCCTTCGGCATGGGCATCGACAAGCCCGATGTGCGTTTTGTGATCCATTACAATATTCCCAAATCGATAGAGAATTATTACCAGGAGACCGGCCGCGGCGGAAGGGACGGCATGGAAGGAAAGTGCATTCTGTACTATTCGCACAAGGATGTAGCGAAACTGGAACACCTGATGCGGGATAAACCCTTGAGCGAAAGAGAAGTGGGGGCACAGCTCATCAGCGAAACGGTCAGTTATGCGGAAAGCGGGGTCTGCCGTCGTAAAATACTTCTTCACTATTTCGGAGAGGAGTATAACGATAGTAAAAGCTGCGGACATTGCGACAATTGCCTGCACCCCAAGGAAAAAATCGAGGCAAAGGAAAGCGTGGTTATTGTATTGAAGGCCATCAAGGCGTTGGGTGAACGTTTCCCTGTAGAATATGTGATATTAGTACTTACCGGCAAGGCCACCCCCCAGGTAAAGATGTATCGCCACGAGGAGTTGGATGTTTTTGCAAGCGGTAATGACAAAGAACCATATTTCTGGAACAGCCTCATACGCCAGATGCTCCTGGCAGGTGTCATTGATAAGGATATTGTAGAATATGGACTGTTGAAATTCAC
>JANYAL010000172.1 GCA_025361325.1 Bacteroidota bacterium | reverse complement strand
ACTCAGAAAAATCAGACCTAAGGTAAACCCAACATCTTTACCAAATGACTTTGAAATGCCATGAAGGATAACGATAATGATATAAATATTGATAAAAGGTATGAAGACCAACCACCAGTTCTTCACGCCGCCGATCTTTGCCATGATATAATAATTGTAGAAAGGAACAATGCATGCCCATCCGGGTTGTCCGGCTTTTGAAAAGACTTTCCATTGAGCTGCGATCATGAATAGCATAAACACAATAAGACCGATCAAAACGGGTAAGGAAAATTCATAATGAAATTCTGTGTCCATAATAAATTGTTTTAAGTAATTGAATATTCAAATAAACAACTATTATTCAGAATTCGAAACAAAAGAGGTATTATTAAAAAAATCCCCCGGCCTTTATGGCCGGGGGACATGTAGTTTACAGGATTCAATAAATAAATCTTAATGATATCTTAATATCCGCCCATTCCACCCATATCCGGCGCACCATGGTTGTGCGGTTCTTCTTTCTTGGGTTTATCGGCAACCACGCATTCGGTAGTCAGCATCATCCCTGCAATAGAAGCCGCATTCTCCAATGCAACACGTGTAACTTTCGTAGGATCAATTACCCCTGCCTTAAACAGATTCTCATATTTCTCAGTGCGGGCATTGAAACCAAAATCAGCTTTACCCTCTTTTATCTTGTTCACTACAACACTGCCTTCAAATCCGGCATTCTCAACTATGGTACGTAAAGGCTCTTCCACGGCACGGCGTATGATTGCGATGCCGGTGGTCTCGTCTTCATTTACACCTGTCATTTTTGCCAGCACATCACTTGCACGGACATAGGCAACACCCCCACCCGGTACAATCCCCTCTTCCACTGCTGCGCGGGTAGCATGTAAAGCGTCATCAACGCGATCTTTTTTCTCCTTCATTTCGGTTTCGGTTGCAGCACCAATATAAAGCACGGCTACACCGCCTGAAAGTTTAGCCAGGCGCTCCTGTAGTTTTTCCCTGTCATAATCTGAAGTGGTTGTTTCAACCTGGGCCTTGATCTGGTTAACCCTGGCTGTGATATCGGCCTTTTTCCCTTTACCGCCAACGATCGTGGTATTGTCTTTATCAATGGTTACACTTTCTGCAGAACCCAGGTAGGTAAGATCGGCATTCTCTAATTTATAGCCTTGTTCTTCACTGATGACGATACCGGCGGTCAGCACGGCTATGTCCTGCAGCATTTCTTTTCTCCTATCGCCAAAACCTGGTGCCTTTACAGCAGCTACCTTGATGGTACCGCGTAATTTATTGACGACCAATGTAGCCAACGCTTCCCCGTCGAGGTCCTCTGCGAGGATCACAAGCGGACGACCCGTCTGTGCCACTTTCTCCAGGATATGCAGGATATCCTTCATCGTGGAGATTTTCTTGTCATAGATCAGGATATAAGGATTGCTCAGTTCTGCCTGCATTTTTTCACTGTTGGTAACAAAATAAGGCGAAATATAACCCCTGTCAAATTGCATACCTTCTACCACTTCAACAGTGGTATCGGTACCCTTGGCCTCTTCAACGGTGATCACGCCTTCTTTTCCAACCCTGCCCATTGCCTGGGCAATTAAGGCGCCGATAGCTGCATCATTATTAGCGGATATGGATGCCACCTGTTCTATCTTCTTGCTGTCACTTCCTATTTTTTCAGATTGTTTTTTGAGGTTTTCCACAATGGCGGTTACAGCCTTGTCAATACCACGTTTAAGGTCCATGGGATTTGCCCCGGCAGCCACATTCTTCAAACCTTCGCTGATGATGGCCTGTGCAAGGACTGTTGCTGTGGTGGTTCCGTCACCAGCTATATCTGCAGTCTTGGATGCCACTTCTTTAACCATCTGAGCACCCATATTCTCAATGGGGTCTTCCAGTTCAATTTCTTTGGCTACAGTTACACCGTCCTTCGTAACGGTAGGAGCACCAAACTTGCGCTCAATCACAACATTGCGTCCTTTGGGACCCAGGGTAACTTTGACGGCATCAGACAAAGTATCTACGCCCTTTTTCATTTTATTCCGTGCTTCAATATCGAAGAAGATCATTTTTGACATATCAAATAGTTTTTAAGTTTATTGTTATTGTTATTATATGCTGTTCTCTTTTTGTAAATCAGTTAACCATTCCATAAAATGCTGTAATTGAACTTTATCCTGACACATAATCTTAAAAAAGCTGTTACACTCTCATCAAGATATCCGATGAACGCATGATCAAAAAATCTTCACCATCAAGTGTGATCTCTGTGCCAGCATATTTACCATAAAGTACCACTTCTCCTACCTTTTGTTTAACCGGTATGATATTGCCTGTTTGTTCGGCATATTTTCCGCTTCCAACTGCTATCACGGTACCGTTTTGTGGTTTTTCCTTTGCGGTATCAGGAATAATGATCCCTCCCTTGGTTTTTTCCTCTGCTGCAGCAGGTTTAACGAGTACTCTGTCATCGTACAACTCGTAACTAGCAACTTTTTTTGCCATAATAGTAAGTTTTTTGTTTTTTAGTGAAAATTAACCATTTTTTATGGTGTCAAAACATACTGCCATTTCTGTACCAATTGGAAGAATAGCAGTTCTTGGCAGTTTTTTTGTCAGAAACGGGTAATTGGCAGCCTGTTTTTGAAAATTCGACAGTATGTTTCAGGCATTTTTGTCATACTCTTTAAAAACACCTTTGCCATAAACTATCCCCCTTTATACCCCATTTCATCCACCCAGGTATAAATTAAATCTGCCACCTGCCTTTATCCACATTCAATATTGTGTTGATGGCCGGAGACAGATGATAACCTTCAACAATATGCCCTACATTTGCAGCCATAATTAAAGTTCTGGAGGAATGATCAGCAGAAGGAATATCCGGGTAAAAGTAATGCAGACCCTCTATGGTGTGGACAGTATGAACGGTGATGTAAAACCGGGTGAAGCCATTTCCAACCTCACCAAAAAATTTGAGCAGAGCAGACAGCTATTTACATATCTTATCTATTTTATCACTGAAATCGCCATGTATGCTGAGGTAGATGCAAGGCAAAAGGCTTCCAAACACCTTCCTACAGCCAATGACCTCAACATAAGCACCCGAATCGCAGGAAATGAACTTATATGGAAGATCCTGGAAGATCAGGGATTCAAAGCTGCAGTAATAGAATTCAAGCTTTCACAGTTAATTGACCGGGGCCTGCTCAAAAGTATTTACCACCATTTGGCAGCATCCCAGGAATACAAAGAATATACAGATCTTCCAAACAGAGATAAAAAGTCAGAAAGGGAAATACTTGAATTCATTTTTTCATCCCTTATGCTGCCCGATGAAGATCTAATTATGCACCTGGAGGAGAAATTCAT
>JANYAL010000108.1 GCA_025361325.1 Bacteroidota bacterium | reverse complement strand
TTCTATGAAAGAGTGGCTTTTACCGGATTTAAGGTTCTCAAACTGTTGCAATAACTCCCTTAATTCATCACGGTCCTTGCGGTAAGGATATTTGCTCATTCGCTATGGGTTGTTGTAAATTAGCATGTTTTGAAGAATTATACAAGTTTTATTAACATTTTTTAAAAGGAAACGTTAAATTAACATGAAAAGAATGGATGAATGGTAACGAAATTCCAGAATAATTACCTTACATTTGTAATGTAAAATTAACACCTGATGATGAAAATGACCAAAATGTTACTGGTGGTGGCATTGCTTTTTAGCACTGCTTTCAGTTCATTGGCAGACAGAGGCATTGGGAAAAGAAGTAAAAATAAAGTGGATTTTAACATTACGACATCCAATTCTTTAAGAAACTCATTGTACCTAAACCTGCATACCGGTTTAAAATATACCGGAAGCCTATTGACAAGACAACAGGCGAATAACAATACATTAAACTTTAATAACCTTGTCACTTTCCAGAAAGGCAATACCGTATATATCATTCCCTACAAGCATATTGTAGCGGTACCAGAAATAGCCACTGGATATACTGGAATGAAACTTATCATCAGACCTCATTAAAATAATAAACCCTTTCTTTTAGAAAGGGTTTTATTTTTTATTTTTATTACCATTTCATTAATTTCCTTTTTTAATTTGCAGGTTTTCCTCATATGTCATGACCCGGTATCCAGACTTGGGAAAATCGAATTTGGATACTTGAACAGGATCAAAGTTGATCTTTGAAACGGTAAACCTGAATACCATATTTCCGGACTCTATCTCATATTCCATGGCCAGTCCGGGCAGATTGGTAAAGGTGGGATTGTACTCTTTGTTTGCAACCGTCAGTTCAGTTGTATAAAACACTACGAATGTTTTACCATCAGTCATTTTAGCTACTGCCTTTTTACAGGTGTAACCATCTATTTTTTTAGTCTCATCATACAGATCAAACTTAATATTATGGTAGGAACTGTTCTTGGCGATCCAATTCTCCCGGGTCAGCCTGATCATGAGTTTCTGGCCGCTGAACTCCTTTAATATCACTGCATTGCCCAGTTTTGCATCATGTATGGTAGTTTCATTGCCCAAAGAACTGATCATATCTATACGGCTATTGTTACCCTTTACATACACTGTATTGCTTGCACCGGTTACCAGTAAGTTCTGCGGTGAAGTGCCGTTTGCTTGCCTTATCTCCATCGTATAAACGATAGTGCCCTCTGTGATGACCTTTTGGGCCATTACCTCAAAACCGCCGGCCTGCAGTGAAATAAACAGGCTTAAATAACCCAACTTCTTCATGGTATATATCAATATATGACTAAAGTAATAAAATCCCATGCCAAAATGCTATGCCCTGGCTAAAACCTGCTGGTTGCGGGTGCTATTTAACCGGCAGATTATCTTTTTTAACTAATATTTATTTGCGGTTGCTCTTGTTCTTCAAATCCTGGATCTTCTTGTTGCTTTCCTGAATAGCCTGCATCCGCTCCTGTAGTTTACTAACCTTCACCGGTCTCTTCCGGTTCTCTTCTATTTGTACCAGTATCTTATTATGATCAATGATGTACCGCTGGATCACGATCTGGAGGATAAGAGTTATGGTATTGGAAACAGTGTAATACCAGGTTAATGCGGAAGGCAGGTTATTGAAAATGAAGAGCAAAAAGACCGGGAATATATAGGGCATGTATTTCATGACAGGATTACTGTTATCCTGCATATTGCTCATGCTGTATATGGAGATCAAAAGACTGGTAAGCGTAGCTGTAATAGTGAACAGGCTCACATGATCGCCATATAATGGAACATGAAAAGGGATCTGGTATATGGAATCGTATGCTGCCAGATCCTTTGCCCATAGAAAACCCTGACCCCGTAAGGCGATATTGGCCTGAAAGAAATAATACAACGACATGAAGATGGGGATCTGCAGCAAAGCAGGTACACATCCGCCCAGTGGGCTCACCCCGGCCGATTTCCATAACTTCATCTGGTCCATGCTGAAGGCCTGTTTGTCATCCCCATGTTTCGCCTTCAATTTATCGATCTCTGGCTTTAGTGCTTTCATCTTAGCCCCACTCACATAACTACGGTACAGGATGGGCGATGTAATAAGCCTGATCAGCAGGGTCAGCAACAGGATTACCAATCCATAACTGGCCACATGGCTCCGGATAAAGTCCCAGATGGGCAACAGAAAATGACGGTTGATGTATTTGACAAAAGAGAAGGGTCCGCTGCCATAAGTCACAATCTGGTGCATGTTATTATTATATTTATCCAGAATGTTATAGTCATTGGGTCCAAAATAAAGCTGCAGTGGAACCGTTGCTACATCTCCTGAAGGAACGTTGATTCTGCATGCCGCTGAAACCTGGCTTACAATGCCAAGAGAATCAGGAGGGACCACCCATTTCACGTCGGCAGTCAGGAACTTATTCTTTGCCAGCAACACGGACACAAAGAACTGAGGGTTAATGGCCAGCCAGTCCACTGGTTTATCAAAGTTCTCGTTGCCGCCTGTTCCCAGCTGTTGAAAATTATATTTGTCATTGTAAAAATAACAAACATGCGATTGCAGCCTTTCATATGTGATTGTCTTTTCCACCTGCCTGGACTCGGTCTGCCACAATAAATTCATTGTGTTCTGGGTAAACAGTTTATCCGGTCCATAGAGATTTATATTAAGATCGATCATGTAATCATCCGGGCGAAGCGTGAACTGGTGGGTAACCACCTCCTTGCCGGATGAATCCCGGATGGTATAAGATATGGACTGGGTCTTATCGGCATTCTGTTTCTTTTCGCCCTGGGTGAAAAGAACATCCGAGACATCAACGGTCTGGTTGACACCTGAATTGACTCGATAGCTGATCTTGTTGAAATCCCCGGTCTGCAGAAAAAGCGGCTTACCGTCAAATGTCCTGAACTTTTTCAGTTCTACACTTTTTACCTGACCTCCTTTATTAGTAAAGATCATTTTGACTACCGTATTCTCTAAAGTATCCAGTTTCTCTGCAACAACACCGGGTGACTGAAAAGGGGTCTTTTCCTGGATCTTAACTTTACGCAGGGAATCCGCTTTTATGGAATCAAGTCCTGCTGCAGTCAGATCCACTTTTGGTCTTGTTGCGGCAACGGAATCTTCCACCCTTTTTTTCTCGTTAAGATAGGCCTGGTTGCTGCGGCTGTTTATATAGAACATCCCTATCAATAAGGCTCCTATCAAAACAAACCCGATAACCGTATTTCTGTCCATTCCCATGATTTAGTATTTAAGTTCGCAAAGGTAATTAAAGTTTGATGTTCACCCGAGAATGTTATAATTCTGACTTTATCACTGGGCTGAACGAAAACTGGCCGCCAACAAATAAAAATACCTCCGGTTAAGGAGGTATTTGACTATCGATATTATCTTGACTATTTTTTGGAAGCAGGTTTGGCAGCAGGCTTTGCAGCAGTAGCTGCAGCTGGGGCTGAAGCCGGGGTAGCCGTAGCAGCTGCAGTAGCTGGTTTTACAGTGGCTTCTTCCTGTTTAAGTTGCCTGGTAAGGGTAACAGAAGCAATGGGGATACGCGGTGAGTTCAGTATTTCCATATGTTCCAGTTTCACGTCTTCCACCCTGATGTTCCCATTCAGTTCCAGGTTGGTGATATCCACCTCAATGTTCTCCTGCAGGTATTTCGGTAAAGTCTTTACCTTCAGGGATTTCATTTTGATCGACAGTTTGCCGCCTGCTTTAACGCCGGCTGCAGCACCCGTGAATTTCAATGGTAAGGTAGCGATCACTTTTTTGTCTTCCACCAGTTCCAGGAAGTCAACATGGGTAAGCAGGTCGGTAACCTTATTGAACTGTAGGTCCTTTAAGATACAGCGGTAGGTTATACCGTCTACCATCACATTTGTAAGGTTAAAGTCCGGTGTATACACGATGTCTTTAAAAGCAGCTGCAGGAGCAGAGAAATTGATCTCTTTTGCACCACCATAAATTACACCGGGCACCAGTTCCTGAGAGCGAAGTTGGCGGGTGGCTTTTTTTCCGCTTTCGGTCCTCAATTGTCCTTCGATTGTAATTGATTTCATTTTGTAATGATTTTTTTATGAGGCGCAAAGGTAGGAAAAAGTTTGTAGTTTATAATTTGTAGTTTTATACCCTGCAAACCCCAATGCTTCACTGGAAATGTGCTCCCAACCACAAACCACAAAATATTTATTTCTTATTCGCCATCCTACTCCTCATAAAAAGACTATTAATACTCTTATTTTCAAAAGCATTACGTATGGTAATGGCAAATAATTCGTCGGTTGAGATAACCTTGATCTTACTGCATTCTCCACGTAGGGGTATGGTATCACAAACCACCAGTTCTTCCAGTACGCTGTTCTCAATATTCTGGTAAGCATTTCCGCTCAATACAGGATGCGTACAAAGGGCCCTTACGCTCCTGGCACCTTTTTCCTTCATCAGGGCGGCACTTTTCACCAATGTGCCTCCGGTATCACATATATCATCTAGCAGTACCACATCCCGGTCGGTAACATCGCCGATGACCACCATACTGGCGATTTCATTAGCCCGTTTCCGATGCTTGTCGCAAATCACCATCTCACATTCGAAATAGGTGGCAATCTCACGTATCCGGTTGGCACTTCCCACATCCGGGGCGGCAAAAGTAAGATTGGCCAGTTGCAGTTTCTCAATATAAGGTATGAATATGGCTGAAGAATCCAGGTGATCCACAGGGATGTCGAAATAGCCCTGTATCTGAGGGGCGTGAAGGTCCATTGTGATTACGCGGTCGGCCCCGGCAGCGGTGAGCATATTGGCCACCAGTTTTGAACCGATGGCAACACGGGGCCTGTCCTTCCTGTCCTGCCGCGCAAAACCATAATAAGGGATCACCGCGATCACTTTGTACGCGGATGCCCTTTTTGCCGCATCTATCATCAATAATAATTCCATCAGGTTATCGGTGGGCGCATAGGTACTCTGAACCAGGAAGACAAATTTACCCCGGATGCTCTCCAGGAATTCCACGTAGATCTCCCCGTCGCTGAAGCGTTGTATATTTACCTTACCAAGGGGCTCACCGAATTTAATGGCAATCTTTTCTGCCAGATACTGTGATCCCGTACCCGAAAATATTTTTGCATTTGATAACATATAATTGGGATTAAAGTGCGAAGTGGTTAATTTATCACGAAAGTATCATTTTGTTTCAGACTAATAAATTCGACCGAATGAAAACTGTCAACAAGCCATCCACATCTATCAGGACCTGGGCCCCGGATGACCGTCCACGGGAAAAATTACTCAGCAAAGGATCGACTGCGCTCAGTAACTCCGAACTGGTTGCCATACTCATCAACAACGGCAGCAGGGAAAGAACCGCGCTAGAACTCGCGAAGGAGATACTCAAACTGGCACAGGATAACCTGCATGAACTGGGGAAGCTCACTGTAAAGGAATTGCAGCAAGTACGCGGCATCGGAACTGCCAAAGCCATCTGCATCACCGCAGCCCTGGAATTGGGACGCAGAAGACATGCTGCTGCCTCACTGGAAAAACCGCTCATCCGTACAAGCAGGGACATAGCCCAATACCTGCAGGCCCTGTTAAAGGACCTTACCTATGAAGTATTCGCTGTAGTTTTCCTGAATCGTGCCAATAAGATCAATCATTTTGAGATCATCAGCCGCGGGGGCATTACCGGAACCGTGGCCGACCCCAGGGTGATCATGAAGAAAGCCCAGGAAG
>JANYAL010000089.1 GCA_025361325.1 Bacteroidota bacterium | reverse complement strand
ATCGATCCCAATGCTGAACTAATAACAAAACCGATTGCCAAAGGATTACCTGGAGGACCTGGTGGAGCAAGAGGTCGTGTGGTGTTTTCCTCAAATACCGCTGTCGAATGGGCTTTAAAAGGAGAAAAAGTGATACTTGTTCGTGAAGAGACCTCGCCGGAATATGTTGACGGGATGCATAAATCCCAGGCTATTCTGACCATAAAAGGTGGTATGACATCTCATGCGGCCTTAGTTGCAAGGGGTTGGTGCAAATGCTGTATCGTTGGATGCGGCGATGTCGAAATCAACAGTGAAAATAAGGCATTCAGGGCAAATAATGGCAGCATGATACATGAAGGCGATTGGATCAGCCTGAACGGAACCAAGGGTTTAGTATATGAAGGGAGTATGAAACTGGTGGATATTGACCTTGATCAGAACCAGTCTTATAATAAACTAATGAAACTGGTAGACAGAATAAAACAGATCGGTATTCGTGCCAATTCAGAGACACCACAGGATGCTAGTCAGGCGATCAAATTCGGGGCCCAGGGAATCGGCCTGTCCCGTACCGAACATATGTTCTATGGTGAAGGCGGTGAAAAACCACTTTTCCTTTTGCGAAAAATGATAGTTAGCAAAACTGAGAAAGAAAGACGTTCTGCGCTGGATGAGATGTTCGAATATGTAAAAAAAGATATCAAAGACACCATGTTAGTGATGAAGGGTTACCCGGTTACCATCCGTTTACTCGATCCTCCCCTGCATGAATTTGTGCCTCACGATAAGGCAAAATTGGCCAAACTCAGTAAAGAACTGGGTATCAGCATGAGTGTCCTAAGACGCAGGGTGTTGGCCCTTCATGAAAATAACCCAATGCTGGGACACCGTGGTGTGAGGCTGGGTATCAGTTATCCTGAGATTACCGAAATGCAGGTTAGGGCCATCCTGGAAGCTACTGCCGAGCTGCTGAAATCAGGGAAGAAGGCATTCCCGGAGATCATTATTCCTGTGACTTGCACAGTAAATGAACTGTCAAATCAAAAGATCATTGTTGACAAAGTGTATAAAGAGGTGTGTACTAAAATGAAAATGAAAAAAATCCCTTATCTCTATGGTACTATGATCGAAACACCAAGAGCGGCCATTCGTGCTGAATTAATGGCACATGTTGCTGATTTCTTCAGTTATGGCACAAACGACCTTACACAGATGAGTTTTGGTTTCAGCAGGGATGATATCGGTGGTTTTCTGCCCCAATACCTGGACCTTAAAATTCTCCCATATGATCCTTTCCAGACCATCGACCAGGATGGAGTGGGAGAATTAGTCCGATCCGGCATAGAAAGGGGTAGGAAAGCAAAGCCCCATCTCAAAGTTGGAATTTGTGGTGAGCATGGTGGAGACCCAGACAGTGTGAAATTCTTTCACCGGCTGGGTATGAATTATGTTAGTTGTTCCCCTTTCCGTGTTCCTATCGCAAGGCTTGCAGCTGCACAGGCTGCACTGGAATTCCCACGTAAGTAGATCAGTCTTCAGAAATTACCATGCCCGGAATAAATAATTATTCCGGGCTTTTATATTTTTTGGCAGTGAATAAAGTCTTTTTCGCGGGTGTGGTCCTAAGACAAATATCAATATTCCACATGATCCCAATCATGTTTATTATTTACACAATAACTCAGATTTGTAATGTGAATATCTGGAAAAACATAATCAAGGAACCCCCCTAAACACAATCTCCTCATTTCCCTTTTTATTTTATCTATTTTATAATTACCAGTATTTACTTCTGATCAAATATTCATCATGAAAACGATCATAGAGCCATTCCGGATAAAGTCGGTAGAACCCATATATTTTACCACAAGGGAGCAGCGTAAGGAAATCCTGGGTAAAGCATTTTATAATCCATTTCGAATTCATGCCAGTGATGTGCTGATTGATCTGCTAACTGACAGCGGAACCAGCGCTATGAGCAGTAGTCAGTGGGCTGGCATCATGCAAGGCGATGAATCCTATGCCGGAAGCACGAGTTTTTTCCGTTTTGAGGAATCCGTAAAAAGCATAACCGGAATGCCGCTGGTGATACCTACCCATCAGGGCAGGGCCGCGGAAAAGATAATTTTCACCATACTTGGGGGCAAGGGTAAATATTTTTTAAGCAATACCCTGTTTGACACTACGAGGGCCAATATTGAATTTTCAGGTGGTGTAGGGATCGACCTGATCTGCGAAGAAGGAAAGCACCCTTCTATACCGGCTCCTTTCAAGGGTAATATGGATGTGGGGGCACTGGAAAGAACGATCCAATCAATAGGTGCAGATAATATTCCATTGGTGATGATAACCATTACCAATAATTCGGGCGGAGGCCAACCAGTAAGTATGCAAAATATCCGGGATGTAAGAAAGATCTGTTCTGCATATAATATCCCTCTTTTTATAGATGCCTGCCGTTTTGCTGAAAATGCTTACTTCATAAAATTGCGGGAGGCGGGATTTGCGGAAATGTCTGTTCCTGAAATTGCAAGAGAAATGTTTTCTTATGCAGATGGTTGCACTATGAGTGCAAAAAAAGATGCCTTTGGCAATATTGGCGGTTTTTTGGCCATGCGGGACCTGAGCCTGGCTCTACAATGCCGGAACCTGCTCATTATAACAGAAGGCTTCACCACCTATGGCGGACTGGCAGGCCGTGACCTTGAAGCCATTGCCATTGGTTTACAGGAAGTAATGGATGAACATTACCTCCAGTACCGCATCCGGAGCATCGAGTATTTGACCAATAAACTGATCACTGCCGGTGTTCCCGTAATGCAACCTGCCGGTGGGCACGCAGTGTATATTGATGCCAAGGAATTTTTGAAACATATACCGGTTGACCAGTATCCGGGACAGGCATTGGTATCCGCTTTGTATGAGGCGGGAGGAATACGCTGCGTAGAAATAGGATCGCTTATGTTCGGCAAATATGATGATACCGGTAAACTGATACCTGCACAACTTGAACTGGTGAGACTGGCCATACCGAGGCGGGTATACACGCAAAGCCATATCGATTATGTCTCTGAAGTAATCATAGAGGTATTTGGTAACCGATATGGTATTAATGGAATGAAGATCATGGAAGAGACACCTTTATTAAGACATTTTACCGCAAAACTTCAACCCGTATATTAACAACGATGAAAACGATGATACGAAAAAGCTGGGCCGAACCCTATAAAATTAAGATGGTAGAGTTGTTAACAATGATAAGTCACACCCAACGTAATAAAGCCATCCATGAAGCAGGATACAATACTTTTCTGTTGAGGTCTGAGAACGTTTATATTGATCTCCTGACAGACAGCGGCACTTCGGCGATGAGCGATCGTCAGTGGGCAGGAATGATGATGGGCGACGAAGCCTATGCCGGAAGCAGGAATTTCTATCATCTGGAAGAGGTAGTGCGTGAAATCTATGGATATAAATACCTGGTACCCACGCACCAGGGTCGGGGCGCCGAGAACATCCTGTCGAAGATACTCATCAAGAAGGGTGATATTATTCCGGGTAACATGTATTTCACCACTACTAGATTGCACCAGGAACTCGCCGGGGGAAAATTTGAGGATGTGATCATAGCCGAAGCACATGATCCGGAAAATGAATTCCCTTTCAAGGGAAATATCGACATGGATAAACTGGAAAGATGCATCAAAAAATACAGCGCAAAAAGAATTCCTTATGTGAGCATGGCTACCAGTGTTAATATGGCCGGTGGACAGCCCATTAGTGTAGCGAACCTGAAGGAGCTTAGGGCCCTTACCAAAAAGCATGGAATTCTGGTAATTCATGACATGACCAGAGTGGCTGAAAATGCCCATTTCATACAGCAAAGAGAAAGGGGTTACGCTAACAAGTCCATCAAAGCAATTGTAAAAGAGATCTGTTCCTACACAGATGGTGCCACGATGAGTGCAAAAAAAGATGCACTGGTGAACATAGGTGGTTTTCTGGCCATCAATGACCGGGATATATTTGAGGAAGCCAGGAATATGGTAGTAATCTACGAGGGCCTGCATACCTATGGTGGTCTGGCCGGAAGAGACATGGAGGCCATGGCGATCGGTATCAGGGAAAGTGTTAACGACAACCACATGCACGCACGTGTAGGTCAGGTTGTTTACCTGGGTGAAAAAATGATGTCGTATGGTGTACCCATAGTAAGACCAATCGGCGGTCATGGCATATTCGTAGATGCAAAGAGATTCCTGCCACATATTCCGCAACACCAGTTTCCGGCTCAAACATTGGCCGCTGAGATATTTCTTGATTCAGGGGTAAGAACCATGGAAAGGGGCGTGGTCTCAGCAGGCCGAAAGGCCAATGGCGAAAATTACTACCCCAAACTTGAACTTGTCCGCTTCACCATTCCACGCAGGGTGTACACACAGGCCCATATGGATGTGATCGCAGAATCTACAGCAAGGGTATTTGAAAGAAGGGAATTCATAAATGGCCTCAAAATGGTCTATGAACCAAAATACCTGCGTTTTTTTCAAGCCAGGTTCGCTCCATTGTAATTGAAGGTATCAGATTGGTATGTGGGTCAAATGGACACAGTTGCAGTTTTCTTTTTATAGTTTATTGTGTCAAAGCCGCTGTTGCCGGGTGCTGCATAATTTTTCCGTTTCTCTTTAAAAGTGAAGCAGGTATTTCAAATAAAGATAACTTTGTCCTTATCCAATTTAAAGGGGCACTTATGAACGCTGACCAGTTAAAATACAGTATTGCCATCATGCTTGCAGTAGCTTTTCTTTTATATTCCGGTTTCCTGTATTCCAATTTACCTCAACGGAACATCAAGGTAACCGCTGATCAGTACAGGGGTAAGCTGTTATGGCAAAAATATAACTGTGCTGCCTGCCACCAGGTATATGGCCTCGGGGGATACCTGGGACCCGACCTGACCAATGCGTATTCACTAAAGGGGCCTGCATTTATCCGGGGCCTTCTAAAAAATGGTAATAATATTATGCCCAATTTCAAGATGGATGAGGGCGAGATCCAGGCACTGACCGATTACCTCCAAAATATGGATCAGTCAGGTAAGGCAGATCCCAGGAGATTTTCAATAGAAAGAAATGGTACTATCACGCAATAGCCAGGATCCATTTCCCAGGTTATTCATACTATCTGGTCTGTTACTATTGACAATTGGTTTGTTATTTGGCCTGGCCGGAAGTCTGCTGTATATCGTACCCGGTATCATGAAAGATTTCCTGTCCTTCGAAAAGATAAGACCGCTGCATGTTTCATCCGTGCTGTTCTGGATTATTCTGTCAGCTTCAGGGTGCGTGTTGACCTATGTGCAGGAGTATAGGGGTAAAAGGATCTATTCCAATCTTTTGCTGAAGTGCCAGTTCATACTTTTCATATTGGCCATACTGTTCATACTAACTTCTTACTGTGCCGGTATATTTGGCGGGCGGGAATATTGGGAATATCCGCCGGTATTGTCTCTTCCAATTCTGCTGGGATGGATCTGCTTCCTGGTCAACTTTGTCGGAAGCATTGGATCATTCAGGAAACAACCTGTATATGTATGGATGTGGCTTACGGGCATCATCTTCTTCCTCTTCACATTCCTGGAATCCTACCTTTGGTTGTTTCCATATTTCAGGAACAATATAGTGAATGATATGACGATCCAGTGGAAATCGAACGGAAGTATGGTGGGTTCATGGAACATGCTTGTTTATGGCTGCAGCTTATTCCTGATGGATAAAATGAGCGGATCGAAGACCAGCAGCCATTCCTGGATGGCATTCCTGCTTTATTTCGCTGGCTTGTTCAACCTGATGTTCAACTGGGGACATCATATCTATACCTTGCCCACCCATGCTTATGTGAAGCACATCAGCTATGCAGTAAGCATGACCGAGCTAATCATCCTGGGGAGGATCATTTACAAATGGAAAGCATCCTTGTCTGCCGCACAAAAACATTTTTACAGACCAGGTTACCGTTTTTTGGCATCTGCCGAGGTTTGGATCTTCCTGAATCTATTACTGGCAATCCTGATGTCAGTTCCTGCCTTGAATGTGTACACGCATGGCACCCATGTTACCGTTGCCCATGCAATGGGTACTACCATCGGTATCAATACCATGCTTTTACTGGCGGTTATTTATGATCTGTTTGGTTCAAATTGTAGGCCTTTTGAAAATTGCTATAGACTGTTGGCCATAGGATATTGGCTGGCTAATCTTTCCCTGTTCATTTTCTGGATCGCACTTATTGGGGCAGGTATATGGAAAGCCGGCTGGCAAATGAGCAGGGTGCAAATTCCCTTCAGCAGCATGATATTACAGCTCAGACCCTTCTTCATCTTTGTTTTCATAGCTGGAATCCTGCTGGCACTTGGATTGATCCTTACTGTATATCCCATTGTGAAACATATGCTGGCCAGCTTTTCAAAGCAAAACAGTATGGGAAGCAATGATGAAAACGTTCTTAAGTAAATGATCCATTTACAAGATCAAAGAAATGTATAAACTGTAACAACATGATACCAGTTACCATGATCTTTCGGTCTTAAACAGCATAGGTCAAACATAATTTTCCCTTTATCTGAAAACATATTCACGGCCATTCTTAACGTTCATATGTAACTGTCGGGGCAGGCCGGGATCCGGTGAACCTTGTCATATGGAACCCACAGCAGAGAATAAATTATTGTTGATGCGAAAATTATTGATCAGGGAGTTGCCGGGTAACGTATTTTTGTATCAGTTGAAACTATTCGAAACTGCCGATTCGTATGCGGAGTAGATCAATGCTTTTCATTTCTACGGGGAGAAACAATGCTCCGGAACCGGCAGTCAGTATGTAAAATAACCGACCTGTATGGTCTCAAAGACTGCCGAGTATGCCCTGCGGGCTACCATTTATATAGCCCAAAAAGGCACCCTTGAAAATAAGCTTGGGATTGAAGAGATTGCCAGGGCCATTGATTCGCCGAAATCCTTCACGGCCAAGATCCTGCAGTTGCTCACCAAAGACAACACGGTCATTTCCTCTACCCGGGGCCCCAACGGCGGCTTTTACATGACCGATAAAGCAAAGAAATTGTCGATAAGAACGATCCTGGAAACGATAGGGGAGGATGATATTTTCACCAAGTGCGTTATGGGACTGAAACTTTGTTCTGAATCGAAACCTTGTCCCCTGCATGTGCAATACAAGCCGATCAAAGAAAAGCTGATCAGGCTATTCGAAAAAAGGACCATTGAAAGTCTGGCAGAAGATATGACTGATGGCTATAGTTTCATAAACAGCGGTACCAGGCAGATTCATTAGAAACGAAATAAATACTGTTTCTCAGTTCAAAATGTAAAGACCTGTAGAAACAGCCATAAGAGATTAAACTGCATGCTCATCGTACGGCATCCAGTATTTTAATGTAATTGGCCCTTTCAAATGCCGTCGGATTCGATATATGCTGCTGACTCATGCATCCTTTAAAAGCTTCAATAGTATCAAAGCCCATCATATACATCCATTCCTGCAGTTCCTTGTTCATGGTCTTCAAATAACCGATACCATTTTTGTACAAGGAGGATGCCGTCATCACCACGTCAGCTCCTGCGAGTATGTATTTGATGACCTCAATAGCACTTTGAACACCTGTTGTTGCCGCAAGAGATAATTTTACCCTGCCATACAGCAATGCAATCCAAAGCAGGGGCAGCCTGATTTCCCAGGCCTCGCTGTAATGAAGGTCGGTCTTGATGATCAATTCTGTGATGTCAAAATCCGGCTGGTAAAAACGGTTGAAAAGAACCAGCGCATCGGCTCCCGCATGTTTCATCCGGCTGGCCATATTGCCCATGGCGCTGAAATATGGATTGAGTTTTACCGCAACAGGTATTTTCACCGCATGTTTCACCGCGTGTATGATGTTCAGGTAACGGTGCTCCACTTCGGGTGAGGCCATATTGATATCTCCCGGAATAAAGAAAATGTTCACTTCAATACCATCAGCCCCTGCCTGCTCCATCTTTTTTGAATAATCTATCCATCCTTCAAGCGTAATACCGTTCAGGGAACCGATGATCGGGATATTTACCCGCTCCTTTGCCTTTCGTATGTGTTCCAGGTAATCATCACTTCCCATATTGAATTCTTCCAGGTCGGGGAAATAATCCAGGGCTTCAGCAAAGGAATTACTAGTTCTGGAAACAACAGAATTTAGCCTCGCCTCTTCCTTTTTTATCTGTTCCTCAAAAAGAGAGAACATGACAACAGCACCCGCACCATTATCTTCCATCTGAATGATGTTATCTATCTTTGAAGACAGGGTGCATGCAGAAACAATGATCGGGGAATCAACCTGTATCCCCATGTACGATGATTGCAATTTCATACCTTTTAATTTATATAGTTTATCAACCGTTTATTAACCCACCGGTACAAAGTCACTCGCTTTCTTAGTGGCCAGTTCCTCATAATTTTTCCATTTCAGGTTTACCATTTCCTGTGCCCTTTTCATCAGTTCTTCTGCCACATCAGGATTCGTCATGGTAAGCACCTTGTACCTTAATTCATTGTAAGCATAATCCTTTAGGGCAACTGATGGTCTGGGTGAGTCCAACACGAACGGATTCCTGTTCTTCTTTCTCAGCGCCGGGTTATACCGTATCAATGGCCAGTGGCCGGATGCCACCGCCAGGTGTTGCTGGCTGAGGCCATCCTTCAGGGCGTACCCATGCGCTATGCAATGGCTGTAGGCCAGGAGGATAGAGGGGCCATCATAGGCTTCAGCTTCCCGCATGGCTAATAAAGTCTGTTGCGGGTTAGCGCCAAAAGCAACCCTTGCCACGTATACATTGCCGTACGATATGGCTTGCATGGCCAGGTCCTTCTTGCCTACGGATTTTCCACCCGCTGCAAATTTTGCCGTAGCTGCCGTGGGTGTAGACTTAGACATCTGGCCCCCGGTGTTGGAATATACTTCTGTATCCAGTACCAGGATATTGATATTTCTTCCGCTGGCCAGAACATGGTCCAGTCCGCCATAACCGATATCATATGCCCAGCCATCACCGCCTACAAGCCATACACTTCTACGAACCAGTTGATCAGCAACAGACAATAAACTCCTGGCAGCCGGCGAATTGATCGCCAGTAGTTTCTTTTTTAATCCTTCAACCCTTTCCTGCTGCTGCGACAGTTCTGATTCCAGTACCTGACCCGCTTCCAGGATCTCCACTACAGGCCCCTCTCCCAGTTCACCTTTCAATTCCACTAAAAGCTGTTTTGCGATGCCCAGCTGTTTGTCGGCCGTGATGCGCATCCCCAATCCGAATTCTGCATTGTCCTCAAAAAGGGAATTTGACCAGGCAGGTCCTCTACCAGCCGCATTCACCGCCCAGGGTGTAGTCGGGAGGTTGCCTCCATATATGGAGGAACAGCCCGTTGCATTGGCTACCAGCAGCCTGTCACCAAAAAGCTGTGACAGCAATTTGAGGTACGGCGTTTCTCCGCAACCCGCACATGCACCCGAGAATTCGAAGAGCGGTTCCAGGAACTGCGCGCCATGAACGGTGGAGAAATCGATTTTGGAACGGTCGTTCCAGGTGATTTGCTCGAAGTATTCAATGTTCTTTTGTTCAGTTGCCAGCACTGGCTCCTTCTCGCTCATATTGATTGCCTTGCGGGAACGGTTACCCGGGTCTGTGGCGGGGCATACCTGCACGCAGAGATCACAGCCGGTACAATCTTCCAGGTACACCTGTAAGGTATACTGTGTTTCAGGGAAACCCCGGGCATTGATGGGTGCAGATTTGAACCCTTCAGGTGCATCCTTTAAATTGTCCCTGTGATAGAATTTTGCCCTGATTACGCTATGCGGGCACACATAAGCACAGTTACCACATTGTATGCAGAGTTCGGGCTCCCATGCGGGTACCAGGTCCGATACATTTCTTTTTTCCCATTTCGTTGTGGCGCTGGGGTAAGTGCCGTCCACCGGCAATATGCTTACGGGAAGCTGGTCGCCATGGTCTGCCATCATTACCATAGTGACCTCCTTCACAAAGGCGGGTGCTTTTTCGGGCACCAATTGTAAAAGATGCTCCACTCCCGTCACTGTACCAGGATAGTTTACCTCAAATAAATTTTCCAGGGTGCTATCAACTGCCCGGAAGTTCTGGTCAACCACTTTCTGGCCTTTCTTGAGGTAGGTCTTCTCAATTGCTTTTTTAATCTGCTTGATGGCTTCCTCCCTCGGCAGTACACCCGATAAGGCAAAATAACAGGTCTGCATAATGGTATTGATACGTCCGCTCATACCCGTTTCCCTGGCCACCGTAGTGGCATCGATTACATAAAACTTTATTTTCTTGTCGATGATCATTCGCTGAACCTGTGCCGTTAATTTATCCCAGACCTCCTCCTTACTATAGGGACTGTTCAGTAAAAAAGTAGCACCCATAGCCGCATGTTCCAGCATCTCCACCTTTTCGGTAAAGTTGAACAGGTGGCAGGCAATAAAATCCGCTTTGGAGATCAGGTAAGGCGCGCGGATGGGAGAAGGACCGAACCTGAGGTGTGATACCGTTCTGGCACCGGATTTTTTGGAGTCATACACGAAATAGCCCTGTGCAAAGAGATCGGTATTCTCCCCAATGATCTTTATTGTATTCTTGTTGGCGCCCACAGTTCCGTCGGCACCCAGGCCAAAGAACAGGCCCTGCCTCCAGGCACTTTCATCCAGTTTAAAAAAAGGGTCGTATTCCAGGCTGGTGTGTGTTACATCATCATGAATACCGATGGTGAAATTATTCTTGGGTTTTTCATGTTTCAGTTCATCAAACACAGCTTTTACCATGGCGGGTGTGAACTCTTTGGAGGAGAGTCCGTACCGACCACCGGTCAGTACAGGCAATTTTTGAAGTTTTCCCTGCTGAAGGGCGTCCACGAGGGTGGACAGCACATCCTGGTACAGCGGTTCACCTGAGGCCCCGGATTCCTTGGTACGGTCCAGGATTGCAATGGACCTTACAGAAGCAGGCAATGCTTTCAGGAGATGCTTCAGGGAGAAGGGACGGTACAGGCGTACCTGTATCACACCGGTTCTTTCACCGGCAGCATTCAATGCCTGTACGGTTTCGGCAACGGTCTCTCCCCCCGATCCCATGATGATGATCACACGCGTTGCGTCTGCTGCGCCCGTATACTGGAAGAGTTCATATTTTCTACCGGTAAGTTTTGCAAATTCGTTCATTGTATCTTCCACGATGCCGGGCATATTGTTATAGTAGCTGTTCACAGTTTCCCGGGCCTGGAAATACACATCAGGGTTCTGTGCCGTTCCCCGGATGAAGGGATGTTCGGGATTCAATGCACGGTTGCGATGTGCGATGACGAGGTCGTCGGATATCATGCTCCTGATCTGTTCATCGCTCAGGATCTCCAGCTTATTCACCTCATGTGAAGTACGGAATCCGTCAAAAAAATGAACGACAGGTATCCTTGACTGTAAGGTAGCAGCCTGTGCAATCAGTGCAAAATCATGGGCCTCCTGCACACTGGCTGAACTCAGCATGGCAAAACCTGTTGTACGGGCAGCCATCACATCCTGGTGGTCGCCGAAAATGGAAAGACCCTGCGCGGCCAGTGAGCGAGCCGCAACATGAAACACGGCCGGCGTAAGTTCACCGGCGATCTTGTACATATTGGGCAGCATCAGCATCAACCCCTGTGAGGCGGTGAAGGTAGTGGTGAGTGAACCGGTCTGCAGGGCACCATGAACAGTACCCGCTGCTCCGCCCTCGCTCTGCATTTCCACCACATCAGGAATATTTCCCCATATGTTCTTTATCCCCCTGGAAGCCCATTCATCGGCCAGTTCGGCCATCGTAGAGGAGGGGGTAATGGGATAGATCGCACAAACTTCATTTACCCGGTAGGCGATATAAGCGGCTGCCTCGTTTCCATCGATGGTGGCAATCAGCTTTGAATTATTTTTCATCAGTGTATGGTATTATTATTGGTTGGTTCCGGAATCATTTCTATGGCATGGCAGGGGCATTGTTCATAACATACCGCACAACCCGTGCATGCATTATAATTAAACTTGTAACGGTTGCCCTTACCTAATTTAATGATCGCGTCCTCAGGGCAGGCACCGAAACACCCGTCGCATTCAAAACAGTTACCACAGCTCAAACAGCGCTGTGCCTCAAACCTGGCTTCTGCTTCAGGCAGCCCGGCTATCACTTCGGCAAAATTCTTTACTGCATCAGACGGTGCCAGCTTATCCTGTTCTTTTTTCAGCGCTTCGGTCTTATACCACATATGCAGTTTCCGGTAGCTTGCCGTGGAATGCTTTTCTCCTTTCTGGTACGTGGTATGCTTCAGGAAGGCGTTAATGTATCTCGCTGCCTTCTTTCCATGGCCAATGGCGATTGTGGAGCTCCTGTTTTCACCCGGAAGCAGGTCGCCACCGGCAAATATCCCCGCATGACCAGTCATTCGCCGGGTGTCTATTTGTATGGTACCGTCGTTATTGATATTCATTCCTTCCAGGGCCGACAGGTAAGCTGTATCCGCTTCCTGGCGGTTGGCATTGATGAAAACGTCTGCTTCAATGGTTTCAAATTCATTGGTGCCCACCCCTTTTCCCTTTTCCACTTTCAGCTTTTCCAGTGTGAGGATATTCTTTTTGATCGAGCGGATGCTCCTTAAAAGCTGTACCTCCACGCCTTCTGCAAGCGCATCATCCGTTTCATAATCATAGGCGGGCATCATTTTCTGATTACCGGGGAAATAGACGGTGACGGTAGAACCAAAGCGTTTTACGATACGGGAAAGGTACAGGGCTAGTTTGCCGCCGCCATATACCACTACGCGTTTCTTGATATAAGGAGATGAATTAACTTTTATATCGTTAAAGAAGGTGAAGGCATCGGTCATGTGCACTGAATCATCAAACTGGATATCCTCCCTGTGAATGAGCTGTGCCCCGGTGGCAAGGTATACGGCATCAAAATTTCCGGCTTCTTTTTCTTTGATCACATCCTGTACCTTATAGTTCAGCCGGATCTTCACGCCTGCTCTTACGATACGGTCCACTTCAAATTCCAGTATCTCTTTGGGAAGGCGGTAATCCGGAACGCCGGTCCGCAACAGCCCCCCTGCATGACTGTTTGCTTCAAAGACCTCAACGGCATGACCCATCCGGGCCAGGTGGTAGGCTGCTGAAAGCCCTGAAGGTCCTGCACCGATCACCAGTACTTTCTTACCGGACGTATAGGCCACATACTGAACCGGCCATTTCTCACGGATCGCTTCATCGCCTATGTAGCGCTCCACGGCGTGAATGTTTACGGTGGTATCAATATGAGTACGGTTGCAGCCTGTTTCGCAGGGCTTTACACAAACCCTGCCCATAACTGCCGGAAACGGGTTGTCTTCCATCAAAACCTGGAATGCCTCGAAATAATTTCCGGCCTGCGCAAAAGCCATCCATGCCTGTATATTCTCACCGGCCGGACAGGCACTGTTGCAGGGTGGCATAAAATCTACATAAACAGGACGGCGTGTTCTTAAATGACCGGTGCCTTCTGCATGAAGTCCCAGGTCTATGGGTTTGGTAATATCATCCATTTGCGTAATTAATTTTTTACAGTGATGTTACAGCCTTGCTTTCTGAAGTATAAACCTCAGCAAAGTAGTATCCCCGCAGAACGCAAAAAGTGATTTACTTCAACCCGGTAAATGATTCTGCTCATTTGATACAAAACCGGTTCGGGGATGAGCTGTAATAAAAAAAGCCCTGTCTCATCATGTTGGGACAGGGCTTTCAGGAATGATGCAACGGTTCAGGAGATTTCCTTAGTGACGATATCCCGGATCTTTGTAATGGGGATCCTTTCCTGCAGCATGGTATCCCTGTACCGGATCGTTACAGTATCATCTTCTTTGGTCTGGTGATCGATGGTGACACAAAAAGGGGTACCCAGGGCATCCATACGGCGGTATCTTTTACCGATAGAATCCTTTTCTTCATAGAAGCACCGGAAATCGGCCCTGCATGCATCCATGATCTTTGTAGCGATCTCAGGAAGTCCGTCTTTTTTAGTCAGCGGAAGAATGGCCAGTTTGATGGGTGCCAGTTTTGCGGGTAACTTCAATACCACACGGCTGTCGGGTTTATCGGGCGTACCCAGGTCCTGTTCCTCATATGCATGGCTCATCACGAGCAGGAACATGCGGTCGAGCCCGATGGAGGTCTCAATGACATAGGGTATATAATTACCAAAGGGTTTACCCGTACTCACATCTATATCGTTATCGAAATACTGCATCTTCTTTTTACTGTATTCCTGGTGTTGTGTAAGGTCAAAATCAGTACGGCTGTGTATGCCTTCCACTTCTTTGAAGCCAAAAGGAAATTCGTATTCGATGTCGCAGGCTGCATCGGCATAGTGCGCCAGTTTAACATGATCGTGATACCGGTACTTGTTCCCGGGTATCCCCAGTTCCAGATGCCATTTCAGCCGTTCCGCCTTCCAGTATTCATACCATTCTTTTTGGGTGCCGGGACGGATAAAGAACTGCATCTCCATTTGTTCAAACTCCCGCATCCGGAAAATGAATTGCCTGGCCACGATCTCATTACGAAAGGCCTTGCCCACCTGGGCTATACCGAAAGGTATTTTCATCCGGCCTGATTTCTGCACGTTCAGGAAATTGACAAAGATGCCCTGCGCGGTCTCGGGACGGAGGTATACTTTATTGTCTGTTTCACCGGTAGCGGCGATGGAACCAAATTCCGTGGAGAACATGAGGTTGAACTGGCGTATATCGGTCCAGTTGCAGGTGCCGCTGATGGCACATTTTATTTTGTTGTCATCAATCAGTTTCTTCAATCCTGTAAAATCATCCTTGGCCAGTAAGGCATCCATGCACTTCAATACCTCCTTTGCCAGCTCCTCATGGCCAGCTGCCAGCTGCTCGTCTGCAAACCCTTCTATCAGGTGGTCTACCCGGTAACGCTTCTTGCTGTCCTTGTTATCAATCATCGGGTCGTTGAAATTATCAATGTGGCCACTTGCCTTCCAGGTGGTAGGATGCATGAAAATAGCGGCGTCGATCCCCACAATATTGTCGTGCAACTGCGTCATGTTCTTCCACCAGTGGTCCCGGATATTCTTTTTGAGTTCACTTCCCATCTGGCCATAATCATACACGGCCTGGAGCCCTTCATAGATCTCACTGCTGGGGAAAATGAATCCGTATTCCTTGCAGTGCGCGATCAGCCCCGGGAAAATATTTTTAGTGTTTGTCATATTCGCTCAAATTTAGTCAATAAAGGCAAGTTTTCCGGGGGATGGTGCTGGTGCGGTCCAATACAACCCCCGTCGGTCATCCCTGCCGGTTGGATCTTTACAGAAACAAACCATACCTGCTGTTCCGGTTGGCAAAGCTATTCCCGGAAAAGGAAAAGACCAAGCGGGTTGTCGTTTTTGGCGGAATTGGCGGAATTGGCAGAAAT
>JANYAL010000082.1 GCA_025361325.1 Bacteroidota bacterium | reverse complement strand
TGTATTGGAACTACCTGAAGTAGTTATCAATTTCGTGGACTATAATATGGTTCAACAAGTAAGCCTGAGCAGTTGTGAATTTCCCAAAGGTGTGAATGAATTTGAAAAAGCCGGATTTACCATGCAACCCGCAGTACGGATTAGGCCCCCCATGGTAAAGGAAAGCAAGATAAAACTGGAGTGCATAGTGCTTGAAGTGAAACCATTGGGAACAGCAGGAGGAGCGGGTAATCTGGTCATCTGCGAAGTGTTATACATGCATATTGACGAAAGTATCCTGAATGAACATAAAATGATTGACCAGACCAAATTGCATCTTGTGGCCCGCCTGGGAGGTGATTGGTATTGTAAAGTAGAGGAGGGCAATCTGTTTAAAGTTGCTAAACCAAATACCGATTTGGGCATCGGGATCGATATGCTCCCGGAAAGTATCCGCAAGAGCAGCATACTTACCGGTAATAACCTGGGTCAGCTTGCCAATGTAAAAGAAATACCTGCCGTAGATCCTGCTTACCATGATGATAAACTCAGGAACATCATCCAATATTATGCTATCAATCCCAATGAAATGGATATAGAATTACACCGTTATGCCAGTGAACTCCTGGAAGCAGGTAAAGTAAATGAGGCCTGGCAGGTGCTACTGGCGGATTATTGATTGTCAGAACCCACTATAACCACCTCTTTAAGATGCTGGGATTAAAATGTCAGGCAACACACTCATTAAACCAGCAAAGGATTATTTTTAATCATGGTAGTTGGCGTTTTATGAAATCCGGGCACAGCCCAAAGTACATTACCACTACCCAATGCGGTGGAACTGTAAGTTGTACAAAACTTGTTTAGTCAAAATCTTTAAATGGTCCCCTTAAAGTATCTTTACAGGAATATTTAAACGAAAACAGCTCGTAGCCTTTCCTGGCAGGAAATAGCTGGTTGTTTTCGAAAAATCAAAGACCTACATATGAGTGCACCGCATTTATCCGAACAGGAGATCATAAGAAGAGAAAAACGGAATGAACTGAATAAGCTGGGTATTGATGCATATCCGGCAGCATTGTATCCTGTAAATACTACATCAGCTTATATAAAGGAAAATTACAAGGGAGAATTCTCTGAATATACGCCTGCGGATAAAAAATTGTTTGGTGATGTTTGCCTGGCCGGCCGAATCATGAGTATCAGGGATATGGGCAAGGCAAACTTTGCCGTATTGCAGGACAGCCTTGGAAAAATACAGTTTTATATAAAACAGGATGATATCTGCAAAAGTGAAGACAAGATGCTTTATCAGACTGTTTGGAAAAAAATGACAGATATCGGAGATATCATTGGAATAAAAGGATATGTATTTATTACAAAAACAGGCGAAATATCTGTCCATGTCCGGGAATTTACACTGCTTGCCAAATCGGTCCGTCCCCTTCCTGTAGTGAAAGAAAAAGACGGTGAAGCCTATGATGAAGTGACCGATCCTGAATTCCGTTACCGACAGCGTTATGCAGACCTGATCGTGAACCCGGCCGTGAAGGATGTGTTCATTAAAAGGACCAAAATGATGAATGCTATCCGTGAATTTTTAAATGAACGCGGTGCGCTGGAAGTGGATACCCCTGTATTACAAAGTATTCCCGGCGGAGCAGCTGCCAGGCCCTTTTTGACCCATCATAATGCCCTGGACATACCCATGTATTTACGCATCGCCAATGAATTATATTTAAAAAGGCTGATCGTTGGTGGATTTGAGTGGGTATATGAATTCAGCCGGAACTTTCGCAATGAAGGTATGGACAGAACGCATAATCCTGAATTCACGGTACTGGAATTTTATGTGGCCTATAAAGATTATGAATGGATGATGGAGATCACGGAACAATTACTGGAACGAGCGGCCCTGGCAACCCATGGTTCAACCCGCGTTCAGGTTGGTGAGCAGGAAATTGACTTTACAGCTCCCTACAAAAGGATAAGCATGTTCGATGCCATCCGGGAGCATACCGGGCATGATATTTCGCAAATGGATGAAGCCGGAATAAGGGATGTTTGCAGGAAACTGAAGATCCATGCTGATGAAAAATGGGGTAAAGGAAAACTAATTGATGAGATCTTTGGCAATGCATGCGAGCATCATTATGTACAACCAACTTTTATTACGGATTATCCGGTGGAAATGAGCCCGCTTACCAAAAAGCACCGCAGCAAACCAGGTTTGGTGGAAAGGTTTGAGCTGATTTGCAATGGTAAGGAAATTGCCAATGCCTACAGCGAATTGAATGATCCCATCGAACAAAGAGAAAGATTTGAAGAACAGGCTAAACTAATGGCGCGCGGTGATGATGAGGCCATGTACATTGATCTTGATTTTTTAAGGGCCCTGGAGTATGGCATGCCCCCTACCAGTGGTATCGGCTTCGGAATGGACAGGATCGCCATGTTGCTCACCAACCAGCATTCTATACAGGATGTACTTTTTTTCCCGATGATGAGACCTGAGAACAGACCTGAATGATCAACGATCTTTTAAACAGTATGAATGAAAAACAGCTCCCTGGCATTCCTTCTTCTTATTGTTACAACCAGCCTGTTTGGTCAGAAAAAAACCACCTGTACTATAAAAACCGGATTAGGTAATATCATCATTGAATTATATCCCTCACAAGCGCCCATAACGGTTGCGAATTTTTTAAGCTACGTGGATGCACATACATATGACAGTGGCAACTTTTTTCGTGCAGTTACCTTACTTAATCAACCCCAGAACCTGGTAAAGATAGAAGTGATACAAGGAGGTACCAGGGATTCGACCAGGGATTTTGATTCCATCCCCATTGAAACAACAATACAAACCAGATTACGGCATAAAAACGGAACCCTCTCCATGGCAAGGAGATCCCCGGGTTCTGCTACGAGCAGTTTTTTCATCTGTATCCATGATCAGCCCTCCCTGGATTATGGAGGTAAAAGAAATCCGGATGGACAGGGTTTTGCAGCTTTCGGAAAAGTGATCAGTGGCATGGATGTGGTAAAACGGATCCAGATGCTACACCCAGACCAGGGTCAGTATTTTAAACCGCCTGTTACGATCTACGCCATTAGGAGGATACCCTAAAAAGTAAAGCCTTGCCACACCCGTGAAAAACGATGGTGGCCCAGGTCCCGAACATGCTTATGGAACAATAAACAGCCGGAAGTATTACCGAAAAACAATATTCAGCAATACATGGCCAGGGAATTTAAGATCAACCTTTAGATATTGTATTATTTACTTATATAAATAGCGACTTTCCCCTTTTAATATAGTTTGCCACCTGTTTTCCAGAGTACTTGTATAGGTCAGGGTGCTACCATCTGTGTTAATTAACACAGATG
>JANYAL010000065.1 GCA_025361325.1 Bacteroidota bacterium | reverse complement strand
CCAGGCTCAACACATCTCCATGTACACCAAATAAAGAACCACCCACTACAACGATCTTGCTGGAACCCGGTGGAATGGTTGAAGTTTGCAAAACATCGCTGGTAGGAGCATAGGATAGATTCCAGTTCAGACCACCGTCAGAAGTAAAATAACTGGCTCCGTTATTTGCTAATACCATACCCCTCAGGTTGTCAAAGAATTGAATTCTGTTCAAAGTACCAGTAGTAGGTACATTCCTTTGAATCCAGGTATTACCTCCATCTGTGGTGAGCAATACTTTTCCACTAGCTCCGCAGGCAAAACCTGTATTGACATCCAGGAAATATACACTCCACAATGCATTGGTGATTCCGGAACTTTGTTGGCTCCAGGATGTACCTCCATTGGTAGTTTTAAAGATCTTTCCGCTGTTTCCAACTACAAAACCGGTATTGGCATCTACAAATTTAATGGCGTTCAGTGGTGTTGTTGTTACAGTAACTGAAGCCCAGGTAGTTCCATTCTTAGTATAATAGACCTTACCGGTGTAGGTACATGCCCATCCGTTATTGTTATCAATAAAATCCATGGAGTAGAACCCGTCATTTTGATTGAGATTTACTTGTGTAGTCCAGTTATCCCCGAAATCAGTACTTTTCATGATCAGGCCGTAACTGGCCGTACAGATATAGGTATTTGTGAGTGAAGGTGTCCTGACCCCGTAGATATAATCGGGATTGCAGTTATCATTATTCATCGAAGCAATGGATTTATTGACCCAGGTTACACCGCCATCAGAAGTTGTACCGAGGGTACCATGAGCTCCTACCACCATCCCATAATTCGTATTCACATAAGAAACATCGAACAGATTGGTTGCATTGGATCCGCAATAACCTCCATACGTACCCAAACTAAAATAAGGATTGGTCCAATTTGTACCCCCATCTGTAGTAATATTGGTAATACCCGATGCTCCCATCAGGTTGTATTTACCAGGTACACCCGGAATGGCATTAATAGCATAATAATAATTGATATTATTATTAGCCGGCCCGGTATAGTGCTGGGTCCAGGTCCAGGTAAGTCCTTTGTCAACAGATTTCGCAAAAACACCAGAGCCTCCTGCTACAACAATGGTATCTTTATTTGGACCGGAAGGGGCCATTTGCCAGGTAGCCACCTGTGGAATACCATAATTTTGATTGGCAGATGCATACCAGCTGGTACCCCCATTGGTAGTTCTCATGATGCATCCGTTATTCTGGGAACTCATGATGGCCGTATTGGCATCAATAGCAATGATGCAGCGGTAAAATTGAGTACGGGGCACATTGAAACTTCCGCCTCCTACTGTATAATTGGTAGTGGTTAGAGAGATATCCGTCCAGGTGGCCCCGCCATCCAGTGTCTTCATAGCTTTACCGCTTTGGCCGCATATATACCCAATCATGGGATTTATAAAATCAATACCATAAAAAGAACTATTTAACATAGTGGAAGGTACACCGGTTGCAGCCGTCCATGTTAGCCCGCCATCAGTTGTTTTGTATACGTAAGAAGAAGCAGTATTAATAACATCACCAATTATCCATCCGTTATTGGCATCAAAGAAATATAAATTATATATTGCCAATGCTGAAGAAGACACAGGGCCCAATGGACCATTCTGGTAATTCCAGGTGGTTCCCCCATTCGTAGTCTTTAGAAATGTACCATTAGTGCCCACCGCATATCCAATATTGGCAGTAACATACTGACACTGGTAAATGGTTGGCCGGAAGTTGGTAAGTCCGTTGCCTGTATAGGGGGGCATTGTATTATAGACCCAACTGGTACCCCCATTGGTCGTTTTGGCAATACAACCCGACTCACCAACCGCAATACCGTTGTTGGCATCGAAGTAACTGGCATCATAGACCAGGAAACCCAGCGGCTTTGGCATCAGGTGCGTCCAGCTCGACTGACCGAAAGACTGTGATCCTATTATCAATAAGGATAAAAAGATACAAGTCTTCTTTAAAATGATAAGTAATGAATTTTTCATGTGTTTGTGCATTTTTTAATTGGTTTGAATAAACAGCAAATGATAAACAAAGAGAAAGATAATAGCCCTAAAAGCCAAATCAGGCCTGTTCAGAAAAATGAAAACCAGCTGTTTTAAGAATATGGAACATCTAAAAAGGGACTGACCTACTTGAAATTGATCTTTTATATAATATCTATACTATGTCATAAACCATTTATTTCTACTCCCAATTCAACACATTAGATTAATTTTGAGATATGATCGGGATTGTTCTATCTGTCTGAATTTTTTTAGAAAAGTTTGTTTCATATTAATCAACGCGTTAATACGAAAGACAGATGAATAGATTTTCATCTGGAAACTAATAACATGAGTTTTGATAATTTTTATATCGTACTGGTATTTTCAGGGATATTACTGGGGTTATTGAGCAGCAGCATCCTGGTTTTTGCCAATAAGGCGCATAAACACGCCAACCATATACTCGCCTTTTCAACCATCATTTTAGTGCTGAATATCTCAACCAATGCGCTGGTTAAGACCAATTTCTACATCCAATTCCCACATTTTTTCAGAGTCACGGCTCCCTTGCTTTACCTGTATTATCCAATGGTTTTTCTGTACATCAGGGCCATCGTAAGGGATGAGACGGGTTTCAGGAAGTGGGACTGGCTACATTTTATTCCCGCGATCCTGCAATTTTGCGAATTGGTTCCATTCTATATACTGCCTACAGAAGCAAAACGTCAATTCATAACCACCGTATTGAGCGACCCCTCTAAGCTTAATCATTTGGCGGCCTATATGTTATCGCCTTATATTCATAACATCATAAAGGCATCGCTTGGACTAGTCTATTTGGCTTTTGCCCTCCGTTTGCTGAGAGTTAATAAAACGGCTATAGCCCAGCGATCGCCCGATCAGAATAAATATATCTATCGCTGGCTGCTTACCCTGTGCAGCACCTTACTGATCATGGTCGTTCTGACCCTTGTCTTTATCTTTTTACCGATCGAGGACGGAATTGATATAAATATCCTGATGACGATCACCGTATCGGTGATCTATTTTCTTTGTATCTACCTGTTCCTGGTACCCTCCATCCTTTTCGGGATGCCCATTGTTCGGAAGGACCTGATCCGCAAACAACAGGGACAGGTAGTGGCCCCTGCTTATTCCGTAACTGTTGCCACTCAACCCGGTTCCACTTTGCATACATTTAATACCGAACCCGTTTTGGCAGGTACGCCGCCGGTTATGAACACGGACGGCAAAGTTGAAAAGCCGGTTTCTGATTCCGGCCGCTTTGCCTATCTGGAAGCCTACAAACCCTTATTGAATATGCATCTCGAATCGGCAAAGCCCTACCTCAAACCCGGCTATTCCATCAATGACATGTCGGAGGAAACAGGCATACCCCTGCACCACCTCACCGCCCTGCTGAACAGGGGATATCAAGAACGCTTCAATGATTTCATCAATAAACTTCGGCTCACCTACCTGGAAAAACATTTTAAACCCGAATGGGAAAGACTTACCCTGGAAGGCATCGGAAAAGAGGTGGGCTTCAACTCCCGCACCACCTTCTACAATGCCATCAAAAAGAATACAGGCCTATCCCCCTCCGCTTACCTGGAGAGCCGCAAACTGGTGGTGGAAAATGAAGGAGAGAAATGACCAATTACTGAGGCAGAATAGTACATATTCTTCAAAATTATCATAACAGTTACACTCTTTTTGATTAGCAAGTACCAGTCAGCATCATGGTACCTTATACCTACGTCATTAGTACGTTAATTAACGTACTAATGACGTAGGTATAGCATATTTAAAGGCTTCCGGGCGATACCGTATTAAATGCTGAATAGGTAAATGGTGAACGATGAATGTGCAACTATGCAGATGGTTGATGTGGAGATTGTTTCATGTTTGAGCGCTTATCCGTTACCCAGTATCCGGTAACCAGTATCCGGCATCAAAATTTGAGATATTGCCGGTAAATACAAATATTTACAATTATTTACCTGTAAAAAACTATGAGCTGCAAGGCCAGTACCCTACTTTTGCGGATAATTCTGGTGCAGGCGTAGCCAGAACAAAAGTTTATCACGCAGTAGCATTAAAAATCTCCTGAGGTGCTTCGTTCAGCAGCATGCAAGGATAGATTTACGTACTGGTTACGACTTCTTTATATTATAAAATCATTGAAAATGAAGCAGTTATTTATTATATATATTATCATTGCCCAGATTTCACTGGTCTCCTGCAATGGCGGTGGAAATGGTAGAAGAAGTGATATCGATACTTCCGTTGCCGCATTGGCAACCAAAGAGATCAGCTATAATATAGTTGCCCAGTACCCGCATGATACCAGCGCATTCACCGAAGGGCTGCAGGTGTATAAGGGGAAAATGTATGAAGGAACAGGTATGGAGAATGAATCTACACTTCGTATTTCGGATATCAGGACTGGTAAAGTAGAGAAAAAACATTTTTATACCGATCCAAAGATATTCGGAGAGGGCATCAATGTGTTCAAAGGGAAGATCTACCAGCTCACCTGGAAGAACCACATCGTTTTTGTATATGATGAAAAGAACATCGACCAGCCTGTAAAAACCCTCACCTGGCCTTATGAAGGCTGGGGCATGACCAATAATGGCTCCGAACTGATCATCAGTGATGGCAGCGCCAATCTCTATTTTGTGAATCCCGATGATTTCAAGGTTAAAAGCACCATTGCGGTAACCGATAATTCGGGTCCCATTCCCCAATTAAATGAACTGGAATACATCGATGGTTATCTCCTGGCCAATGTATGGGGTGCCAATTATATTTTAAAAATAGATCCGTCAAGTGGCCATGTGATCGGTAAAGTTGACTTTGGAGAACTGAGGGATAAATATTTTCCCAATCAGATCATACCCGACCGAACAGATGTGTTGAACGGGATCGCCTATGACAGCGCTACAAAAAAGATATACATCACCGGCAAACGCTGGCCGATGCTGTTTGAAGTGAGTTTGAATTAGGCGTGAATTGTGAAAATGAATAGGAATTGGGAAAAGGGAAAAGAGCGCTTTAACAAGGTATCAGTTTTTTAGAATTGCAGATACGATCCATTTTCCTCGTATAAAACAACAATACATTAATGGTAATTAACAAAACCATAGAATACGCACCAAAGCGAATAAGCCTGTTCACAATTTACTTTTTCACCCCTACAACATAAATCACTGAACTGCACTTCTCCCTGTTACCCAAGGCCTTCAGGTTTGATATCAACCCATTCCAACAGGCCCGGATGAAATGACCCTTCCCGTTCCGGTATTTTTCGCTGAGCAGGCTAACATAGAAACTGTCGAACCACATGGGTCTTGTTGTTAAAAGTTGAAGGGGGGAATCCGCCCGGAAGGAACTGTCAGAAAGAGTGGAAAGCAGGCGTTTCAAGCTTTCGGGCGAAAAATGGTAAAGGTGCCGGGGTACGTCATAAGCCGCCCAGTTTTCCCTGTACACAAACGAATCATATGACGTATAGTTGGGCACGGCAATAAACAGTTTTCCACCGGGTGCCAGCAGTACCGACATTTGTTGCAGGTAGCCCTTCAGGTCATGCACGTGCTCCAGTACATGCCATAAGGTGATGGCATGAAAGCTTGCGGGTTTTAGTTCATATAATTTTTCAGGGTCCAATGGTGTAATATTATATAATTCCCCGGCTTTTTCCCTTGCCTGCTGATCGGGTTCCATGCCGGTAACACCCCATCCCGCTTCGCGCATCGTATGCAGGAATGCACCGGTGCCGCAACCCATGTCCAGCACCTCTCCTTTCTGCAAACCCGATTCACGGATCACCAGCCGGCACTTGGCATGCAGGGTATATTTCCTGACCCGGTGATACAGGCTGTTGACGAGTCCCTTTTTGGTATCGCTGTGCGAGATATAGTCTTCCGAAGCATAGTATGCAGTAATAAATGATTGGTCGGGAGCATCCTGGGTGAACCTGGCTGTACAGTCGTTGCAATGCCAGATGGAAAAAACTGCCTGCGATACAGTGTGGTCTTTTGCGCTTAGTTGAGGATGGATGTTTTCACTGTTACAAACAGGGCATTTTACATAATGTACCATGGAACTGTCAGCTTTTTACCGCATTACCAAATGATGAAGAAAAGCCTGTGTCATTGAGATAGATCAGTATGGCCGCAATGCCAATCACCCCCAGAACGATGGCCCAGATCCACCAGCGGTCCAAGGCGAGCGGCGATTCGTTGAAATATTCGGTCATCTCCGTATTGGTGCTTTCCTTATCCCCTACCAGTATAGAGTGCTCAGCCTCGGGGTGAGCCACCCTTTCAGCTGTAATGGCAGGCAGGAATTCTTGCGGCAGTTCTTCGGCAAGT
>JANYAL010000344.1 GCA_025361325.1 Bacteroidota bacterium | reverse complement strand
GTCACATTCACCAGTGTAAGGGCTTACCAGCATGGGTCGAATGTTGAAGTGGAATGGGGGGTGATCAACCAGGCGAATATCCGGCAATATGAAGTGGAACATTCAACCGATAGTATGAACTTCACTAAAATATGTACACAGGCGGCAACAGGATCAGGCACTGCGCTTGTTGGTTACAACTGCCTTGATGTGAATCCCATTAAGGGAGATAATTTCTATCGTGTTCGCAGTATCGGAGTTGCCGGCGCAGTGCGATACAGCGCAACCGTAAAAGTCAGGATCAGCAATATCGATGCTTCCATCACAGTGCATCCCAATCCCGTCAGGGGCAAGGTACTGGGCGTTAAATTCACCGGCATGGAAATGGGCAATTACACGATACGGGTCAGGAACAGCATGGACCAGGTATTGTTGATACAAAACTTTAGCATAACAGGAACGAACAGCAACCAATCGATCCCTCTCGGCAATTTGCCAAAAGGAAATTATTTCCTGGAGATCATCCAGCCGGATAAAAGCAAAACAGAAAGGAACTTTATCGTTGCGGATTAAGCAGATTGGTAATAATGGCCCGCCATTTGATGTTCTTGGCCCTTTCCCGGGCCAGGTGCAGATCGGTGAATTGCTCCTTGCCTTTGGGTACTACGGCATTGTACCTGCCTATATTGAAATTGATCTTGCGCCGGTGTTCGAGGTCGGCGGCTTTTACTGTGCTTTTTGCGATGAATGATTTGGATCTGTCTGTCATGTTGCTTGCAGCGCTTGTTGCAAATTTACTGTAATAAGGTCAGTATGTTCAGCGCGTATCACAAAAGCTATTATTTTCCGGAAAGCCGGCAGGATGAAAATAATATTCCAATACACATCAATTCATATCCGCTTACCGCCTTACCGGCAAAATATTCTTTTGATTACTTGTATAATACATGCTATTCAATACTTCCTGGTTACATTTATTGATAGATGCGGTCATTTTATCACCCCCAATTCCTTGCCTACTTTTATGAATGCTTCGATGGCCTTGTCGAGCTGACGTTGCTCATGCGCGGCACTCAACTGTACGCGTATACGCGCCTGGCCTTTGGCCACCACGGGGAAGAAGAACCCGATTACGTAAATCCCTTCCCCAAGCAGCAGGGATGCGAACTGCTGGGCCACCAGGGCATCGTATAACATGATCGGTACGATGGGGTGCTCGCCGGGCTTGATGTCGAATCCGGCATTGGTCATCTGGTTTCTGAAATACCGGGTGTTGTATTCCAGCTTGTCCCTGAGTTCGGTTGTGCCGCTCAGCATATCCAGCACTGCGATGGAAGCGCCAACGATACTGGGTGCCAGTGTATTGGAAAACAGGTAAGGACGGCTGCGCTGGCGAAGCATCTCAATGATCTCTTTCCTGCCGGAGGTAAAGCCCCCGCTGGCACCGCCCAGGGCCTTGCCCAGGGTACCGGTGATGATATCGATCCGGCCCATCACCCCGCGGTATTCGTGTGTTCCCCTGCCTGTTTTGCCCAGGAACCCTGAAGAATGGCATTCGTCCGACATCACGATGGCATCGTATTTGTCGGCCAGTTCGCAGATCTTGTCCAATTGTGCGATGGTGCCGTCCATACTAAAGGAGCCGTCCGTTACGATGATGCGGTTTCGCAGGTGTTGCGATTCCTTCAGTTTGGCCTCTAGGTCCTCCATATTGTTGTGTTCGTAGCGGTAACGCTGTGCCTTGCAGAGACGGATGCCGTCGATAATGGAAGCATGGTTCAGGGCATCTGATAGGATGGCGTCTTCTTCGTTGAACAAGGGTTCAAAAAGGCCGCCATTGGCATCGAAGGCTGCAGCATAGAGAATCGTGTCCTCCATACACAGGAAATCGGAGATCTTTTTCTCCAGTTCTCTGTGGATGTCCTGCGTGCCGCAGATGAAACGTACACTGCTCATGCCAAAACCACGGAGGTCGATGTATTTCTTGGCGGCTTCTGTCACTTTGGGATGAGATGAAAGTCCGAGGTAGTTGTTAGCACAGAAATTCAGTACCGTAGTACCGTTTACGATGATCTCGGGGCCCTGCTCGCTGGTGATGATGCGTTCTTTTTTGATGAGACCGGCATCGCCGATACCCTTTAATTCGGAGGCGATACGGTTGATGAATGATTGGTTCATATGGTTTGATTGAGTAGGGCAAAAGTAGTTTTAATGCTACAAAAAATGCCCCCTGTACAGGATTTTAAAAGTAAAAAGGGGGAGATTTTATTACCGGGTACTCCACAAGGTTCTTTTTTAGCCCTCTTGTATCCAGGTATTCTCTCATTGCGTTTATACAAAAAAATTACAGGCATACATCTGTAAAGCAGGGGTGGATATTCGGCTTTACACCCCCGGCTTTCGTTTAACCCAGGGTAAACAAAGGACGCTCACGACATCTTTTACCTACCGGGCCAGGGACAACGCTTCTGCGGTGTGGTTTCCCTATTCGCCGTTGCAGGTAGTCTTTGCATTTTCAATGGGCAGATACAAGAAATTGTTAATGTTCTTTTTGTATCCAAAATATTTTTGCCCGGCATGCCGTTTGGAATAATATTGTGATAATTCTTTTACGCATGAAGCTCCCCTGTACAACCCGGTTCCTTTTGTTATCCCTTGCTGTTATGCTGTTATCTTTTTCCCTTCCAGGAAAAAGGAAGAAGAAGCTGGCCCAGCGACCCCATGTGGCCAGTGTAATAAAACATCGCGCTGCCGACCGTGTTGAAAATCCCTATTATATCATTATCAACAAAAAGGACTATGAGCTGCAGGTATATGATGCCGATGGATGGTATGCCACCTATCCCATCGTATTCGGATCAAAGGATTTGGAGGACAAGATGAAGGAAGGTGATAAGCGCACACCGAATGGGAATTTCCATGTCATTCTGAAAAAGATTCACCCCGACTGGGGCCCTGAACTGCTTTTAGATTATCCCAATGCCGAAAGCTACCAGAAGTTCAACGAGCGCAAAGTGAAGGGCCTGGTAGCCAGGAATGCCAGGATTGGGGGCGGCATCGCCATCCATGCCACCCGGCCGGAGGAGGAGTGGACTGTGGATAATTACTATAACTGGACCGACGGATGCGTTTCGGTAAAGTATACTGAAATGAAGGACCTCTACAGCTATATACCGGTAGGTACGCCTGTAACGATCCGGCAATAGAAATGAAGAGCTTACACACAGCGTTTACTAAGGAGCGGGGGCAAAGAAATAAATTCCCTGCCTCACCTGTACTTCTGCTCTTCCTGTACAAACTTTATTCTTTTACATAAAGCAAACAACCATCCCCGTAACTCAGGAACCGGTAATTATGTTGCAGTGCATGTTCATATATATTTTTCCAGTCATCCCCCACCGCGGCAGCCACCAACAGGAGTAAAGTGGATTGTGGCTGGTGGAAATTGGTGATGAGTCCCTGTATCATCCTGAACCGGTATCCCGGGGCTATCATAAACCTGGTTTGGGTAAAAAGGCGGGGCAGGTTTCTTTTCTTTAACCATCCGCTCAAAGCATTCAATGCCTCCCTGGGAGATACTATCATACAGTGCAGCGGTTCTTCATACACTTCCCACTGGTTCACTTGCAGGGTAGCGCAGGAAGGATCCAATATCAGTTTTACCCCCATCCAGTACAGACTTTCCAGGGTGCGGACCGATGTGGTGCCTACGGCGAAGCAGGTATCATGATGACCATTGGCCAGCTGCTCAATGACGGAAAGGTCTACATCAATCCATTCGGCATGCATCTCATGCCCGGCCATAGTTGCCGACTTTACCGGCTTAAAGGTACCCGCGCCTACATGCAGGGTCACAAAATTGGTTTCAATATGCTTTGACGGGAATGAATTGAATATTTCTTCGGTGAAATGCAGTCCGGCGGTTGGGGCAGCTACAGAGCCTTCATCTCTTGCATAGATGGTCTGGTATCTTTCGTTGTCGCTGGCATCGGTTTCCCTTTTTATATAATGTGGCAGGGGTATATTCCCGGCCCGTTCTATCACTTCGGCAAAAGAATATGCTTCGGGTGTCCAGGAAAGTTCCACTACATAGGTATCTGTCTGCTTCCCTGCCAGCCTTGCTTTAATAATTACTTCTTCCTTATTGATAAAGAATTTTTTTACAAGTTCCCCTTCCTTCCATTTTCCCGCACCGCCGATCAGGCATGTCCAGCGCACGCTGCCTTGTTTATTCATGAAAGTGCTGTATTCAGGGATTGTCTCGGCTGGTTCCAGGCAGAATATCTCGATGACAGCTCCTGTGGGTTTCTGAAATAGTATCCGGGCCCGGATCACTTTGGTATTGTTGAAGACCAGGAGACTGTTTCCGGGAAGATGACGGGTAATGTTCTTATAGATATCGTCCTGAATGCTGCCATTTCGGTAAATCAGTAATTTTGAGCTGTCCCTTTCGGCCAGTGGGTAGAGTGCAATTCGTTGATCCGGGAGTGTATAGGTATGATCCAGTATGGAAATATCTTTGGGATGCATGAAGCGGTATTTAAAAAGCGGAGGTTCGGATCATTTACCCGCCAGGAATGTACTTACCGATGTCACCCATTTGGCCGTTTCTTTCTTACACAGGCTTTCATGTGCGCAACTGTCGTACACCACCAATGTTTTGGGTGCGGAGATATTGGCATAGATATCATCGATCTCACCCCGGCTCACGCGTGGATCATGGAGTCCCCACTGTATCAAAACAGGGCAGCTTATTTTTTTTGCGAACACTGTAGGTTTCATGCCGAAGGCCCAGAAACCATGTTCAAGGCCTCCCCAGAAAGTGATGAGTGTGGCAAGGGGTTCTGCCGGGAGATGCATCATACGGATCCTTCCTTCGGCTGCTTCCAGGATGGAACCAAATGGCATTTCGAGTATCACTTTCTGCGGCTTGATATCATAGTCGTTGATGGCTTTGGTTATAGTGGCCGCACCCATGGATATTCCCCAAAGCACCATATTCTTTTCGCCCTTACCCCGAATGAAATCACAGGCCAGCTTCACATCTTCCGTTTCATTGACCCCGATGGTACAGGTATTGCCCTCGCTGTTGCCATGCGCCCTGAAATCGAGCAGGAGCGTATTATAATGCAAATGCCTGAACTCCTGCGATTCTTTATATACGGCGGATTTATAAGATCCGTGCCCGTGAAAAAGACAGACCGTTCCCACTGCACTATCTGCAGGGATATACCAGGCCTCCAGTTTGAGTCCGTCCTTTGTTTTGAGGTAGATGGTATGGAAGCTGGTGTCGGTTTTTACAGTATCCTGTTGTTTGACGGCATTGATACCGAGGAATATCTCCTTCGTTTTGTCCCAGCCCGATTTTTCTTCAGGCTTTTTGATCGTCACCTCTCCCCGGTCGTAAAAATGGGTGAATTTATAGGCATGTATGGCAGTAATGATGTTGACCAGTAAGAAGAGTGCCAGCAGGGTTCGCAGGGTGTATTTGAGTAATTTTTTCATCAGCTGAGTTTCAGAAAATCCTGAACATCAAAGAAAATGCATCTTGCTGATATCGTCAATAATTAATTTCTGTAAAATGGAATATTCATGGCTCTTTACGACAGTTTATTTGTAATTTCATCATCCCATTTAACTCCCTAAAACAATCCTCATGCGCATTATCAGACATTTGTTTTTACTTGTATTGCTGAGTCTCCAGTTCCATACCATCGCCCAGGTGGGCGGGTTTCAATGGAAAGAGGGTAGCTCCGGCGGTTATATCTATAAATACGTTACCAACGACCCGGCCAAAGCCAGGTTCTATACATTGAAGAACGGGTTGACGGTGATATTGAGTGCTACCAATAAGGACCCCCGCATACAATGTTATATCGCCACCAAGGCGGGGAGCAAGACCGATCCTCCGGATCATACCGGGCTGGCGCATTACCTGGAGCATATGCTGTTCAAGGGTACCGATAAGTATGGTTCGCTCAACTGGAGCCGGGAAAAGCCTGAACTAGATCGTATCGATTCTTTATACGAAGCGTATAACCATACGACCGATGCGGACAGGCGGAAAGTGATTTATCATGGCATAGATTCCGTTTCAGGTGTTGCCGCCAAATTCGCCATTGCCAATGAATACGACAAAATGATGAGCTCCATGGGTGCCCAGGGTACCAATGCGTTCACTTCTTTCGAACAGACGGTTTATACCGATGATGTGCCTTCCAATGCTGCGGATAAATACCTGGCCGTTCAGGGCGAACGTTTCCGCAACCCCCAGTTCCGGATATTCCATACCGAGCTGGAAGCGGTGTACGAGGAAAAGAACCGCGGTCTTGATAATGATGGCAGAAAGGTCTTTGAGAAATTATTCGCTGCCTTGTTCCTGAACCATAATTACGGCAGGCAGACCACCATCGGTACGATCGAGCACCTGAAGAATCCTTCATTGAAGGAGATCAGGAAATATTTCAACACCTATTATGTTCCGAACAATATGGGTGTGATCATGTCTGGAGATTTTGACCCGGATTTAATGATCCGTAAGATTGATGCTGCATTTTCATATATGCAGAACAAACAGGTGCCCAAATATACATTTGAGCCCGAGCAGCCGATCACAGCACCTATCATTACCGAAGTGGTGGGACCAGATGCTGAGAATGTGACCATCGGCTTCCGCCTGCCCGGTAATAAAAGCAAGGACGTATTGCTGGCCGACCTGGTGGGGCAGATCCTCACCAACGGCAAGGCAGGGCTGATAGACCTGAACCTGGTGAAGAAACAGAAATTATTAAGGGCCACCGCTTCCGCCTTTACTTTGATAGACCATGGCGTGCTGTTCCTGCAGGGCAATGCCACCCAGGGGCAGTCGCTGGAAGAAGTAAAGACATTGATGCTGGGTGAAATCGATAACCTGAAGAAGGGCAATTTCGACGATAACCTCATCACATCCATCATTAATAACCAGAAGAAGAACAAGATACTGGAGATGGAGTCCTATGGCTCGCGAGCTAGCGATCTGATGAATGCCTTCACCAATGAGCTGGACTGGAAAGAGGAAGTGGCCTATACCAGCCTTTTATCCAAACTGACCAAGCAGGACATCATGGCATTTGCCAATAAATATTTCCAGGACAATTACGTGGTCATCTTCAAACGCAAAGGAGAGGATAAAAGCATCATTAAGGTGGATAAGCCCCCCATTACCCCAGTAGAGACCAATCGTAATGCACAATCGGAGTTCGTAAAGAAAGTGAACAGCATGCCCGTAACCCCGGTAAAACCGGTATGGCTGGATTACAGCAGGGACTTGCAGAAGGGAAAACTGGGGCCGGCAGAAGTACTGTATGTACAGAACAAGGACAACAGTATATTCCGCCTGTATTACCGCTTTGATATGGGTAACTGGAACAATAAAAAGCTGGGACTGGCTGCGCAATACCTGCAATACCTGGGCACTGATAAGATGAGCGCCGAGGACATCACCAAGGAATTCTACAAGATAGCCTGCAGCTTTTCTGTGAATGCAAGCGCTGAATTCACCACTGTTAACCTGGAGGGTCTCCAGGAGAATTTTGATAAAGCGGTGACACTCTTCGAGAACTTGCTGAAGAACTGCAAGGCAGATGAGACAGCACTTACATCCCTCAAGGCAAGGGTCATGAAATCCCGTGCAGATGCAAAACTGAACAAAGGGGCCATTATGAACGGCCTGGTATCTTATGCCCGTTTTGGAAACAGGAACCCTTTCAATAATGTGCTGAGTAATGACGACCTGAATAATATATCATCTGATGAACTGGTGGGGCTTTTACATGATCTCAATAAATATACCCACCGCATCCTGTACTATGGACCCAAATCATTGGCCTCGCTGATATCCGGGCTGGCCCCTATTCACCCAGTACCTGGCAATTTTTTCCAACAGCCACCGGCCCCCGTGAAATTCAATACCACGGTACAGGATCAGAACCAGGTGTTGTTTGCGGATTACAATATGGTACAATCCGAGATACGCTGGGTGCGCAATACCGCGCCTTATAACCCGGAACAGGAGCCGGTGGTGGATATCTTCAATAATTACTTCGGCGGAGGCATGGGAGCTCTGGTATTCCAGACCATACGGGAGTCGAAGGCGCTGGCCTATTCCACCTTTGCTTTCTATGCCGTACCGGATAAGAAAGAGGACCCTTTCTATACCCTGGCCTATGTAGGTTGCCAGGCTGATAAATATAATGAATCTATCCTGGCGATGAATGAATTGCTGAACGACCTGCCCAACGTTGCCGCCAATGTTGAATTTGCAAGAGCCGGTATCAGGAAGGATATAGAGACCGGGCGCATCACCCAGGATGCGATCATCTTTAATTATCTTACTGCCGAACGAAAAGGGCTGAACTATGATATCCGGAAAAAGATATATACTGCTGTTGACAAGCTGGGATATAATGAATTAAAACAGTTCCACAGCCAGTATATTGCCGGCAAACCTTATACCTATTGCATCGTGGCATCTGAAAAGAAACTGGGTGCGGATGACCTGAAGAAATATGGGTCGGTAAAGAAACTGAACCTGGAAGATATATTCGGGTACTGAAACAGGCCTTCAACAGTATCTGTTCAAAAGGACGCCGGAGTCTCAGACGCCGGCTTCCTTTTAATAAGAACCTATATTTTACCATGTTTTATCTCTTCCACAACCAGCGGATCGAGAAGGGTAGTGGTATCTCCCAGCGCTGAGGTTTCCCCTTCGGCTATCTTTCTCAGAATGCGGCGCATGATCTTACCGCTCCTGGTTTTGGGGAGTCCGGATACGAACTGGATCTTATCGGGCCTGGCGATAGGGCCGATGATCCTTGCAACAGTCTGGCTGATATCGGCCTTGGTCAGGTTCTCATCCTCATGATGTCCATTGAAGATAACATAGGCGTATAAGCCCTGCCCTTTAATATCATGCGGG
>JANYAL010000002.1 GCA_025361325.1 Bacteroidota bacterium | reverse complement strand
AGCAGCGATGGTGTTCATTTTAAAAACATCGGAAATGTATCTGCTACTGCTTCGGATTGCAATCAGCCTTTCAGCTTCACAGATCATGATCCTTTACTTACCAATAATTATTATCGGCTAAGGATAAATGAATCTGGAGTTGCTACCGGTTATTCTAATATTATTTTATTACCGGGAGATAAGAGCGGGTCGATATGGATAAGTATGGCGCCCGACCCGGTAAATGTTCCAACAATACATCTGCAGGTTAATTCTGCAATTTCAGGCAAGATTAACTTGTTGATAACAGATATGGCTGGGCGAATTATATTACGCCAAACCATAATTGTGCAAGCTGGCAGCAATGAGATTCTGATAAATGCATCAGGATTAGCAAACGGAATTTATTGGTTGTATGGTTTTGGTGAAGCCGGGAAAACAAATGTGGTAAAGTTTGTAAAACAGTAAGCATTGTCGTGAGAAGCGCAATAAATCTGTCGGGCCTACCGGTAGGCCGGAACCACTTCAACACAACTTTGAAACCAGGTGAACTCCAAAAGTATTTTTGGGGCAGGGTGTGTAGATCGTGCAGATTGTGTAACCTGTAAACCACTTTTACAGAGTGGTGCCGTGTAGATCGTGTAGGTTGTGTAGATCGTAAACCTTTAAGATTATTACCCCCTCGATACTTGTCATTTGTATCCATGTCTTCAATGGTATTGAATACTCTCCCCATAATTTCTACAGAGGAAAAAGAGAACTGAGTTTGAACCAAGGCCTTGTAAAGGACGCCACCAGCTGTAATACATTTCCTGAGCCTACACAATCTGCATGATCTACACGAACGCTGTCCTCCTAACTATTCTCTTTCGTTTTAAGGATGTAACCTCATCGCATTGGCACGGGGCTTGAAAAACTTTTTTCAAAAAGGGCTAGTACCCCCCTGTAACCTCAGAGAGTTTTAGACTCTTATATACTGATGTCAAACCGTTAAACTAAAACTTTTACCATGTCAATTTCCCCTTCCTTTCTGATTAAGAAACCCTCTAAGACCACAGGTCTCTGTCTGATCTATCTTCAAGCCAAATGGAATAGCTACAGGCTGCTATACAGCACCAAGGAGAACGTTCCTCTCGAATCTTGGGATCGTAAAAACAACGTGTAAAGAACTACCAAGCAACTACAAAGGACGGTCACCACTATCTCAACGACCTTCTCGTCAACATGGAAAACACGGTAGTCAAAGCTTACCGGATGGAAAAAGCCAACGGCATCCCTACCGTTTCTTCACTCCGCAAGCATCTTGACGATTTTTTTGAGAGGAATGTCAGGGTAGAAAAAGAAGAAAAAGGGAAACCCACTTTTTTCCAGCTGATTGACAAATTCGTTGACAATGAAATACTATACAAAGGAAAAAGAAAGGCCGAGGCTACTATTCAAACTTACAGAACTACCAGGAAGCACCTGCTCTCATTTGAGAAAAAGACTGGTTACAAGTTGGACTATGACAGCATAACTCTGGAGTTTTTCTACAAATGGGTTTCCTATTTGAGAACTATTGGCGTAACTCAAAACAATTCCATCAACAAGTATGTTGCCTGTCTAAAAGCCTTCATGTCAGAGGCCGTTGATCTTGGTTACTCAAGCTCTTTAGAATTTCGTAGAAAAAAATTTTCCATCTCCCAGGAAACAGTAGAGAATGTTTATCTTAAGGATGATGAAATCATGATGATCTTCAACGCTGACGTTTCATATAATTCCAATCTGGTCGATACACAGTCGGCGTTCTTAATCGCTTGTTGTACGGGCATGAGGTATTCAGATTTTTCAACGCTCAAAATGGAACACATTCAGGAAATCGGAGGTGAGAAATACTTTAGAAAAGACACGCAAAAGACCGGAGAACAGGTAATCATCCCTCTGAATGATATTGTCATCTCTATTCTTGAAAAGTACAAGGATACGAAAAAAGGTTTGCCGCAGGTACTAGTGGACCGATCGATTGCTCCGTGAAGAGCGTGCACACAGGAGCTCTATAAACTAGCATTCATATTTCAAATAAAGACTATCGTTAATGAATAAACTTGGAAATATTATTAGGACTCCATAACTTAGCTATTCGAACCAAAAAAAATAAAAAGGGGTTTTAACCACTTTTTGTTTCACCGGAAAAAATGGACTAGTTAAATACTTGTATCACAGGTTTGTAGCAAAATAGTCAGGACCCCTGAGGAAAATCCTACCTTATGTTTATTTTTTTTATTTAAAAATAATTCCATACTTTGCATTTGATATATTATCAACAACTGCTACTTTTATAATTGCCCCCCCAGAGATTACTTAATCACTGCAAACGAAATCATTTATGAGAAAAATCCTTTTTTTTCTGTTGGGTATCATGTGTATACATACAACAGTATTGTCACAGCAATTGAACCCCAGTGTTATAGCTTCGGAAGGCGGTATAAGTAAAGCTGCAGGTATTTCGCTGGAATGGACATTGGGCGAACCTTTCACAGAAAGCCTTCCTGTTTCAAACGGTCTTTATACACAAGGTTTTCATCAGCCCATGTTAATGGTTACAAAAATACCGGCAGCAACACCTAAACCGGAAGCCGTTCCAAAAATAGGGGTTGCGCCTGACCTGTCAACAAACTATAAAATTACAGTAGCACCCAATCCCGCTCAATCTTTCCTGATAGTGAGCATGCGTGCACCTGACAAGGAGGAAGTTCTTTTATCATTGATTGATTTTACAGGCAGGATAGTTTCGGTAAAGCCTGCCAGCGGTAAGGTCGCCAACATCCGAATTGATATGACCGCTGTTATTACGGGCATTTACCTGCTGGAAATACGCAAAGCCACCGGAGAACTTATTCAAACTTTTAAGATCATTAAGGCTCAATAAAATTATAACCAAACCGAAACAAACAACTATTATGAAAAAGTTATTCCTTTTACTTCTTTGCATTAGCTGCCTGCTATTGAAGGGTATTGCACAAAATGCGCCACGGGGTATGAAATACCAGGCAGTTGCACGTGACCTGAAAGGCGAAATACT
>JANYAL010000387.1 GCA_025361325.1 Bacteroidota bacterium | reverse complement strand
GCCTGGATAACAGCCAGTGTGCGATAACCATTCTTACCCAACCAGCCAATACGTCGATTTGCGCAGGCAGTACGGCTAATTTCAATGTTACCATCTCAGGTTCCTTATTTGCCAGCTACCAGTGGCAGTTAAGTACGGACGGAGGAGTAACCTTCAACAACATTGCCGGCGCCACTACTTCATCCTATTCATTCACTCCCAATGGTACAGAAACAGGTTACCAGTATCGTTGCCAGGTAACTAATTCCTGTAGTTCACCCACTACCACTAACTCGAGCGCAGCTACATTAACTTTCAATACCCAGCCTGTGGTAACCGTACAGCCAGTTAACACTACGGCCTGCCTGGGCGGCACGGCAACCTTTACTTCAGGCGGCACGGGTACTTCCATAACATACCAGTGGCAGGTTAGCACCAATGGGGGCACCACCTATTCTAATATCTTCAACGGCGCAGTATATGCAGGCGTTAATACAACCACACTTACTCTGCTGAACGTGGTTGCCACAATGAATAATTACAAATACCGTTGCCTGGTAAACGGGGTATGCCTGCCTTCCGGTATTTCAACTGCAGCCACGCTTTCCATTTCGGTCATTATCAACACGCAGCCGGTGGCCGTTACCCAGTGCGCGGGCGGCACGGCTAATTTCTCTGTAGTTGCTTCAGGTCCGGTTTTGAACTACCAATGGCAGGTGAGTACCGACCTGGGCGTAACCTTTAATAATATCACCGACGGTGGAGTATATAGCGGAACATCAACGGCCAGCCTGCTCATTACCGGAACAACGGGTTCATTAAATGGTAACCGTTACCGTTGCGTGGTTTCAGGCAGTGGTTGCACCGTGAACGGAACAGGCGTAATCCTTACCGTGAATACGCCACCTGTCATCACCACACAACCAGTTGCAACAACCGCAGTATGTGCCGGACAGAATATAGTGCTTGGCGTTACCGCAAACGGAACAGCGCTCACATACCAGTGGCAGCTGAGCACAGATGGCGGTGCTACTTTCAACAACGTTATCAATGGAGGTCTTTACTCAGGCGCCACAGCAGCTACCCTGAATATCACCGGCGTTCTGGCTACCATGAATAACTATATTTACAAGTGCGTGATCAACGGTAGCTGTTCACCGGCTGTTACATCGGCCAACTCAGCCATCAGTATATCCTCTCCCGTAACGGTTACGGCCCAGCCTTTGAACATGACTGTTTGTGCCGGCAATACTGCTACTTTCAGTGTGACCACTACCGGTACGGTTAGCGCCTACCAGTGGCAGGTGAGTACCTTACTTGCTCCCGCTTTTGCCAATATCCCGGGTGCCAACGCCAGTTCCTATACTGTAGGTACCAGCTTTAGTATGACGGGTAATATGTACCGCTGCATCATTTCTTCCGTGTGTGCAGGAAATATCACTACGGGGGCAGCTACGCTTGTCGTGAATGCCAACCCGGTCATCACCCTTACCACCAGTCCAACTGTGAATATGTACCCGGGTATCATATCCACCATCAGTATCAGCAACATTTCACCGGCCGCCGGGGTAAGTTACCAATGGTATAAGAACGGGGTATTGATGCCGGGTGCTACAGGCACTTCCATACAGGTGGGTGTTGATGATATCGGCAGTTATGTGGTTTCTGTTACCGATGTCAACGGCTGCAATGCTTCGTCCAGCAATATGCTGATCAACCAGATTGATGCAGGTAAGCTGTTCATCTATCCGAATCCCAATGCGGGCAGGTTCCAGGTACGGCTGTTCAGTGGTTTGAGTAATTTAACGCCCCGCACGCTGATCGTATATGATGCCAAAGGATCAATGGTGTATTCCCAGGCTTACCCGATCAACGGTTCCTATGAAAGAATGGATGTGAACCTGCGTTCAGCAGCTTCAGGTATCTATGAAGTGGTCATCCTCGACAACAGTGGTGCACAGGTAGCGCGGGGCAAAGTGATGATCTATTAATAACTGGTGTTTAAGCGTGCAATGATAGACGGGGGCTGCAGTTTTGCAGTCTCCGTTTTTTTATCAACCCTGTCAACCCATATATTTAACCATTCATTTGCTTGATTGGCTTTATTTTTGATACTACTGAAAAAAAACAAAATATGAAACACTTCTTTTACTTACTCTTCCTGTTACATGTCATATCAAATCTTACCCAGGCACAGGATATAAAAGGAATATTGGATAAACTGTCAAAAAAAGATACTACCCGTAAAAGCATACTGAATAAGATCATTAAACCGGTTAACGGTTCCAACCGTAACCTCAGCAATGAAGATATCATCAGCGGACTGAAAGAAGCTTTGCGTGTGGGAACGGACAGCAGTGCACATAAACTTGGTAAGGTGGATGGTTATTTCGCCGACATGGCGGTAAAGATATTGATGCCGGAAGAGGCAAAGAAGGCTGAGAAGACATTACGTAATTTCGGTATGGGTAAGCTGGTGGACAAAGCCATACTGTCCATGAACCGTGCTGCTGAAGATGCCGCAAAAGGGATTGGGAATATCTTCTGGAATTCCATAAAACAAATGACCATCAGGGATGGCCTGCAGATACTTCAGGGGGGTGATTTTGCAGCTACGGATTACCTGAAAAAGACCACCACGGCTGAACTTACCAGTAAGTTTAGGCCTGTAATTGATTCTTCCCTGTTAAAAGTGGACGCCACCAAATACTGGAAAGACGTTTTCTCCGCCTACAACCTGTTCTCGAGGAAACCGGTCAATACCGACCTGGCGGCATATGTCACAGAAAAGGCCTTAAGCGGCTTGTTCTACCGGATTGGGCTGGAAGAACAGAAGATCCGTAAGGACCCTGCAGCCAGGGTCACTGATATTCTGAAAAAGGTATTTGGCGGTAAATAGACTGCTTTGTATTACTATCAAAGTTTACACTCCCGTTTTAACAACAATACAATTGGTCATTAATTATCGGGGAATGACTCTTTTTGCATGGCAAATATTTTGGCACCATCGGTTCCGGTTAACCTGGCGGCATAAAATAATCCGTTGTCTTTACCGTTCGAATCGGTCTTACCATGCAGCACCAGTTTGTCATAGGAAAGTTTGAGATAGTATTTGTCCAGTCCGATGATTTCAAATGGATCTTTCTTTTCAGTCCCCTCAAAATACATATCATTTGTGGATGGGTTGTAGGTGCCTGATACATATTCAATTCCCATCCTTCCTTTTTTACCGGCATAGAAAGACAGGTTTTCGGCACTGGTACTGTCGGCTGCGATGAATGTCCAGAGAAGTTCCCCGCTGACCAGGTTGTTGTTCCTGATGGTGATCTTGAAAGTGCCTTTAAATCGGATCGTTGATTGTACTTCCGTCCATTCTCCTTTGAAATAGTAGGCCTGGGCATCCAGACATTGAATAGACAGGCAGAACAGAGTTGCCAGTATTGATCTTCTCATGTTTTTTTATTTGAAGTAAGGTCCGGACTGGGAAAACACAAAATATTATTGTTAAAATCAGTTAAGGGAATGTAGAAGTCCATATAACAATTGCACAGTTAGGGGATATGCAGAATATGGTGATGCGGGTTAATGGATAATGATCTGTTCTTCCCCGGTCAGTATGATCTCGGGTTTGCCTTTATAGATGACGATCTTTCCTGTAACGCAAACATTCTTGTCCACATAAAATTCTTCCGGCTTATTTTTAAAAGCCGGCCTGTTATCACCAAATATGACGAGGGTAAGTGGGGCATCAGGATATTTTGCCCCGGCATTCAGCAGGGTGGGAGCGCGATTAGAGTTCTCAAAATACTTTGCACCGAATATCCTGGTACAGACCTTAACGGAATCTCCTTCATGCTTTGCGGCATCTTCCGCTTTAATCTCCTGTTGAGCGAAAGCAAGGGAAGCGGAGAGTATCATAATTGCTGTAAAAATGGATCTTTTCATGTTTCGTATTTTATAAATCCGTTGGGGCTTACAGACCCGGGCGGGGTCTTTTGTTACACATCTATCGCCTCTCCGTATGCAACTGCAGTAGCTTCTTTCAGTCCTTCGCTCATGGTGGGATGCGGATGTACTGCATTTAATATCTCATGCGCCGTTGTCTCTAGTTTACGGGCCACTACAGCTTCCGCAATCATTTCGGTTACGTTCATGCCGATCATGTGGCATCCGAGGAACTCCCCGTATTTAGCATCGTAGATCACTTTCACAAATCCTTCGGTGGCGCCGGCAGCACTGGCCTTGCCGCTTGCCATGAAGGGGAATTTGCCGACCTTGATTTCATAACCAGCATCCCTGGCCGCTTTTTCGGTATACCCAACGCTGGCGATCTCGGGAGAGCAATAGGTGCATCCGGGGATATTGTTATAATCCATTGGTTCGGGATGATGACCACTCAGGTGTTCCGCGGCATTGATGCCTTCTTTTGCGGCAACGTGTGCCAGGGCCTGGCCAGGGGTACAGTCTCCAATGGCATAAATGCCCGGAATATTGGTCTGCCCGTAGGCATCCACTATGATCTTCCCTTTTTCTGTCTTGATACCCAGCGTTTCCAGTCCGATATTCTCAATGTTCGCCACCACGCCCACTGCACTCAGCAGGATATCGGCTTCCAATTCCACCTCACCCGCATTTGTCTTCACTTTGGCCTTTATACCATTCCCGCCTGTTTCAACTTTAATTACCTCACTACCCGTCATGATGGTGATACCCTGTTTTTTGAATTGTTTCTCTAGTTCCTTGCTGATCTCCTCATCTTCCACGGGTACAACGCGCGGCATGAACTCCACGATGGTCACTTTTGTACCAATGCTGTTATAGAAGTATGCGAATTCAGATCCGATGGCACCGCTTCCACAAATGATCATGCTTTTGGGCTGTTCGGGCAATACCATCGCTTCGCGGTAACCGATGATCTTTTTGCCATCAATGGGCATACTGGGCAATTCTCTGGCACGTCCACCGGTTGCAATGATGATGTGCTTTGCCTCCACTATTTGCTTGTTACTGTCTGCGGTGGTCACTTCGAGTTTGCCGGGGGCTAGAAGTTTGCCATAGCCCATGATGACATCGATCTTATTCTTTTTCATCAGGAACTGCACCCCTTTACTCATCTTATCCGCCACGCCCCGGCTTCGTTTGATGATGCCGCCAAAGTCGGTAGTGGGGTCAGATACATTGATGCCATAGGCAGATGCGTGTTTAGCATATTCAAAAACCTGAGCGCTTTTCAGGAGTGCCTTGGTGGGTATACAACCCCAGTTCAGGCAAACACCTCCCAGGCTTTCTTTTTCAATGATCGCCACTTTTTTACCCAACTGGCTTGCTCTGATTGCAGCAGGATAACCACCCGGGCCACTGCCAAGCACTATTACGTCGTATGCCATGTTTGCTAACTTATTATTGTTATTGATTTTGATGCTAATACCGGGTACTTGATACTCGATGATTATTTTAGGTTAGTAGTTTTTCCAATATCATGTAGCCAATACTTCAGCATGAGTTGCGAAATTACTTTGAAATGGGGTTCCAGCCAAATGGTTTATTGTCTATATAAATCTGTAAGTTGGAAGCGTTGAATATTAACAATTCAATCTATTTGAACCGGAACATACTATACTGCTTTCTGCTTATTTTTACAGACGATGAAAAAACTGTATCTGCTTATGTTTACCGCTTTTTTATGCATGGCGGTGTATTCACAACCCATTCCTAAATGGAAGATGAACGATGTGGTGCGTTATTTCAGCAAGGACAACGATACAGTTTACGTAGTGAATTTCTGGGCCACTTTTTGCAAGCCCTGTGTGGCAGAGATCCCTTATTTTATCAGCCTGTGCAATAAATACAAAAGCCGGAAAGTGAAGTTGCTGCTGGTAAGTCTTGACCTGCCGGATTATTACCCGGCCAAGATCAGGGCATTTGCCAGAAAGAAACAATTCGATACCAGAATAGCCTGGCTGAATGAAACGGATGCCGATGTGTTCTGCCCTCTGATAGATAAGAATTGGAGCGGGGCTATTCCGGCTACGTTACTTGTAAATGGCAAAACTGGTTTCCGGAAATTTATAGAAGATGATATCAAGGCTGAAGATTTTGAAGCTATGTTGAAACAGGCAATAGGATTGTAGTTTTTGGCTTGTGGCTGGAACAAAATAAACCCGGCTCTTTTTAAAACCCGGGCGAGAATAATTTATTTCTGGTTATAAAAAACTAAAAACCATTAACTATAAACTGATCAACCCTTCCTCTTGATACTACACCCTACACTTTTACTTTCTTTCACCGTGATGTCTTTTCCGGCCACCAGTTCATTGATGGCTTCCTGCAAATGGTGACGTTTAACATTGCCAGCATCGCTTGGGTTATCATCTATGGCACCATGGTAAACCAGTTTCAGGTTCTTATCGAATAGGTAACATTCAGGTGTGCGGTTGGCGCCAAAGGCGTCAGCTACTTCATTGTTCCTGTCTACCACATAATTCCACTGGTAGTTCTGTACTTTGGCATAATGCTGCATGGCCTCATAGCTGTCATCATCACTGCGCTGGGCCTCATTGCTGTTCAAAATGATAAAACCCACATTCATTTTTTGAGCGTACTTACCCGTTTCAACGGTTCGTTGCTGGTTCTTGATTACAAAGGGACAGGTATTGCAGCTGAACATGACCAGGAGTCCGTGTTCCTTTACTTCTGCTTTCAGGGTTACTTCATGGCCTGAAATATCTTTTAATTTCACATCGGTTTTGGGCATTTGACTTCCGATGGGTAAGGGGTTTCCGTAAGAAAAGGCAAGTGCAGCAAATGCACCGGCTGCAAGGAAAGTATAAAGCGTTGTTTTCATACTATATCTGTTTTTTATTTTAAAGATACTGATATCTGTTAAAAAGTCAGGACCTCTCAGGTGATTTTTTGATGAATGGTAATCCCGGCTTCTTTTATTTCACGTGCTATCGCTATCGATTTGAGGGATTTGATGCTTACATTCAGTTCAAACCCTATCAGGAGGGCAAGTGAATTGATGTATATAAGTGCCATTAGAATTATGATGGTACCAATGGAACCATACAGGACATTATAATTTCCGAAATTGTTCACAAAGGCAGAGAACCCCAATGTAGAAAGCAGGCAGAGTAAAGTAGCCAGTATGCTGCCCGGGGAAAGCAGTTTCCATCTTTCTTGTACGGCGGGTGCGAATTTATAAATGGAAGCAATGGAATAAAATACAAGGGCTATGATGAATATCCATCTTATATAAGAAATGATGATACGAACATTGATATTCTTTACACCTATCCATTTCAGCATCGCCCCCTGTGTGATCAGCAAGACCAGACATCCCATTACCAGGCTAAAGATCAGGACGGTTAGCCGGATTGCGATCAATCTGTCAT
>JANYAL010000384.1 GCA_025361325.1 Bacteroidota bacterium | reverse complement strand
AGTTCTTATTAATTGTCTTTTCACAGAAGAAACCGTCACTAGGGCTTCCGTCGTCTTCAAAGCTCTTCACGCTGACCGACCTGACTTTTTGCTCCTTCAGTCTGTACATTTCTTCCACCAGTTGCTTGTTGCTGATCAGATCCTTGTAATAATACTGTGCTTCAGCGGTCAGGCCAAATACCAGGTATGCAGTTAAAATAACACAACTCCTTGTCATTAATTGCTTTTTCAATATCAAAATTAATCTTTCTTTTTTTAGGGGTACTCTCAAATCATCGTAAATTATGCCATAAATGCATATACACACAAACTTTATTATTTTTAACAAAATTAATTGTATTGAGCCATCTTAATGAAAGGAAAGAAAGGAATTGCCTAAATTGTAATGCCGTTTTGTTGGGTAAGTATTGTCATATTTGCGGCCAGGAGAATGTGGAGCCAAAAGAAACAGTTTGGCACCTGATTAACCATTTTATTCAGGATATAACCCACTTTGACGGTAAGTTCTTCCATACTCTCAGATGCCTTTTATGGAAACCGGGTTATGTTTCCAGGGAGTATATAAACGGGAGAAGGGCGAGTTATCTGAACCCGGTTAGGATGTATGTATTCACCTCCGCTTTTTTCTTCCTGATCTTTTTTACTGTTTTCAAAACAGATGAAAATGAGTTGATCTCTTTCTCCTTTAAGGCAAAAACGCTGGAACAGATATCAAAAATGGATTCAGCAACTTTTGCTGATTTCACACGGAATATCAACAGAGAGGATAAGAAGCCCGATGTACCCATGACACGCGAGGCGTTCAACAGGTATACCGACAGTGCCCAGAAAAGTTCAGGCCTGACCATTTTTGGACGTAAGTACAGGACGTGGGCGGAGTATGACTCAGTACTGGCAAACGGAACGGTGAAAGACGGGTGGGTGAAACGTCTTTTTGTATATAAGGCGATCGACCTTAATAAAAAATACAATTCCAATCCCCAGGAGATAACAGCTGCCTTCAAGACCTCCCTTATGCACAGCCTGCCCCAAATGCTTTTTATTTCATTGCCGTTGCTTGCCTTGCTGTTGAAACTTCTTTATGTGCGGCAGAAGCAGTTCTATTACGTGAACCATGCCATTTTCAGTATTCACCTTTACATCTTTGTTTTTATCACCATACTGGCGATCCTGGCCATTTCGGGTATCCAGGACAGGCTTAAATGGAGTGGTTTGAACTATCTAGTGGGGCTACTGAACATTTTCATCTTTTTCTACGATTATAAGGCCATGCGGAATTTCTATGGGCAATCAAGGGCAAAAACAGTCCTTAAATTCTTTTTACTCAATATTATGTTCCTTTTTGTGATCACCTTTCTATTTGTTGTATTTGTATTATTGTCCATGTTTAAAATATAGATCATCATATGCCCGATTCCAACGCTGAAGCCTTTGACAGGTTAGTAAAGATCATGGACGATCTCCGGGAGAAATGTCCCTGGGATAAAAAACAGACCATACATACCCTCCGTCAGCTTACCATTGAAGAGACCTATGAACTGGCAGACGCGATCACTGATGCTGACTGGAAGGGAATTAGGGAAGAACTCGGCGATCTGTTGCTCCATATTGTTTTCTATGCTAAGATCGGGTATGAGCAAAACCAGTTCACCCTTTCGGATGTACTGACCGGTATTTGTGAAAAGTTAATTGCAAGACACCCTCATATATACGGCGATACTCACGTCATTAATGAGGATGACGTTAAAAGGAACTGGGAGAAGTTGAAGTTAAAGGAAGGGAAGACCTCTGTTTTGAGTGGCATGCCGGCTTCTTTGCCATCCATGGTTAAAGCAATGCGTTTACAGGAAAAAGCAAAGCAAGTGGGTTTTGAGTGGGAGAATAAAGAACAGGTTTGGGAAAAGGTGGAGGAGGAAAAAGAAGAGCTTTTTGAAGCAATAGAATCGGGAGATATCAATAGAACTGAGGAAGAAATGGGCGATCTTTTCTTCTCGCTTGTGAATTTTGCAAGGTTTTTGCAGCTGGATGCAGAGAATGCACTTGAAAGGACCAACAAAAAATTCATATCACGATTTACCAGGATGGAAACGGCGGCTATGAGACATGGAAAATATCTGAATGATATGAGCCTGGATGAGATGGATAAGTTGTGGAATTCAATAAAGAAGGAGCAGTTAGGGTCAAATCGACTATACTGAACAGGTATAATGTTACATTACTTTGGGATAGGCTAATTATGAAATAATTAATACTATTGCAGAAAGTGAACACTTTTGGACGTTTTTGGTCAAGGAACAATTATCTTCTTGTTATTGCAGCATGGCTTGTAACTCTTTCCTTTATCATTGAGAATTACTGGTCAGGTAATGCTTCAATGGAAACAGTACAAAAAAAGATTGAAGATCTTGTACACCATCAGGAGAAAGATTTTGAAGAGTTGATCACCGATACAACGTTCATGCAGGCCTTGGAAAAGAATAGATATGATCTTCATTTCCTAGAGAACCTGGTGGGGAAAAACTATTTTTTATTCCACTATCATATTAACGGCATAGGCGACAAAAAACTGACCTTCTGGAATAATCATAGCGTATTACCCTCGGTGGCTTTGCTTGACTCTCCGGGTAATGCAGGATTTATTCAACTCCCCAATGGCTTATACGTATGGCGTAAAATACAAATGTCAAATGAACTTTCTATTGCACTGATGCCTGTAAAATGGAATTATATTGTCACCAATACTTACCTTGAAAACTCATTTACAGCAGACAGAGACATTGGTAATGAGTATGGTATAACTGTAACTCCAACGAATTCTCCGGTGAAATCTTTGCATGGGAGTGTACTCTTTTAAATTTATAAGAAGAACGGCACATTTATTCATCAGTACACCTTAGCTG
>JANYAL010000378.1 GCA_025361325.1 Bacteroidota bacterium | reverse complement strand
TTTAGCTGGATGTCCGGGCAATTATTTGCCAACTTCTAAACATTTTCTCTACTTTACTGTTATAATTCAAAATATAAATATAAGAAATGCCTAAAACCCTCTTTTTCCTGATCGCCCTTTTACCCCTATTTTCCTGTAATAACAATACGTCAACTGATAAAGTTAAAACCCAGGTTATGAAAGAAGAAACGGTAACATATGCCGATGACAGTATTTCCATGAATGGCTTTGTGTCCTATGACAGTAATTTATCAGGTAAACTGCCTGTTGTATTATTGATTCATGAATGGTGGGGTCTCAACGACAACCTCAGGAATAAGGCCAGAAAACTGGCATCTATGGGATACCTGGCTTTTGCAATCGATATGTATGGCAATGGCAAAATAGCTAACAATCCGGATGAAGCCGGTAAACTCGCCATGCCCTTTTACCAGAATCCAACTATGGCAAAGAGCCGTTTTGACGCTGCCATGAAGAAAATAATGTCCTATACTCAGGCCGATTCCACCAGGATAGCTGCCATCGGTTTCTGCTTTGGTGGAGGCATGGTCCTGAACATGGCAAAAATGGGTGAACCCCTGAAAGGCGTTGTGAGTTTTCACGGTAACCTGGCGGGCGTGCCTGCTGATAAGAGCCTGCTGAAAGCAAGGGTACTGGTTTGCCATGGTGCGGATGACCAGTTCGTCAAGCCGGAGGAAGTGGCCCTGTTCAAAAAACAGATGGATTCTATCGGGGCTGATTATACCTTCAAAGTATATCCAGGTGCCGGTCATGCCTTCACCAATCCGGATGCCACCCGTGTCGGGCAGCAGTTCAAACTGCCCATTGCCTATAATGCAGCTGCTGATTCCAGTTCCTGGAAGGACATGCAGGATTTCTTCGGCAAGATCCTTAAGTGATTTTCTTACCCGGCAATAAAAAAATCACCCGTGTTTTATTGTTAACAGATGTACATGGCATTAAACTGCATCAATTGGCACGGTCTTCATAACCACAAACTTTTACTACCTTCGCTCCATGACTACAGAACAACTTAAATCTATGAGAGACCGTGTACTCGTCTTGAGGAGGTTTCTTTGACGTCGCTAATCGCGAAGCTAAAATAGCTAATGACAAACAACTTTCACTTTCTCCGGGTTTCTGGGACGATAATGCCCGGGCCACTTCTATATTAAAGGATACCAAGGTCAATGAATACTGGGTGAATATGTTCTTCAATACCGATTCAGCTGTGGAGGATTTTGCCGTACTCTTCGACTTTTGGAAAGAAGGGGAAGCCACCGAGATCGAAGTTCGTGAAGCTTACAACAAGGCCATTGCCGCGATAGATGAGGCTGAATTCAAAAGTACACTCAACGAACCTACGGATGCCCTTCCAGCCGTGTTACAGATCAACAGCGGGGCAGGAGGTACTGAAAGCCAGGATTGGGCCGAGATGCTGGCCCGTATGTACCGAATGTATGGTGAGAAGCAGGGGTGGAGTGTAACGGAGCTGGACTGGCAATGGGGCGACGGGGCCGGAATCAAGACCTGCACCTTCCAGTTCGAAGGTTCATTTGCTTATGGATTCTTAAAGGCAGAGAGCGGCGTTCACCGCCTTGTGCGGATTTCTCCCTTCGACAGCAACGCCAGACGTCATACTTCCTTTGCCAGCGTGTATGTTTACCCGCTCATTGATGACACCATCGAGATTTCAGTGAGCCCGGCCGATGTGGAATGGGCTTTCTTCCGTAGCGGGGGCAGCGGCGGGCAGAACGTGAACAAAGTGGAGACCGCTGTACGGCTAACCCATAAACCCAGCGGTATCATCATCGAATGCCAGCAGGCCCGCACCCAGGGCGAGAACCGGGATAAGGCCATGACCATGCTCAAAAGCCGCTTATACGAAGAGGAGATGCGCAAGCGGCAGGCCGCCCTGGATGCCTCCAATTCCACCAAGAAGAAGATAGAGTGGGGAAGCCAGATCCGCAGCTATGTATTCCATCCCTATAAAATGATAAAAGACCATCGCACCGATTACGAGGTAGGTAATGTGGGCCCTGTTATGGACGGGGAACTGGATGGCTTTATTAAGGCGTACCTGATGTACCAAAAAGAAATTACTGAGTAAACAATTTGGAGATTTGGAAATGTTATGATTCGGTAATTTGTTAATTTTAGGAAGGATTCTGTAATTCGTAAATCTCTAAATCAACATCACAAACCCGATGCAGTTAAAAAAGGATAAAAATCTTATAGTTGAACTACTTTTAAATGGTAATTCAATGATCAGGGTATTATCCAGACTTGTTGCTACCTCAAAACAAAGAACAATCAGCTAATCACAAAATCACCTCATCACCAAACCGATATTATGCTATACGGAGATTTCTACTACCCCCTTCCCACCAACGAACCCGTACTTTCCTATGCCCCCGGTTCACCGGAAAAGAAACGTCTGAAAGAAGCACTGGCAGAACTGAAAAAAGAAAAGATGGATGTACCCATGTATATAGGCAATGAAGAAGTTCGAACGGGTAAGACAATGGAACTGCGGCCTCCGCACGAGCGGAAACACCTGCTCGGGCATTTCCACACCGGCGAGGCCAAACACGTCACCAAAGCCATCAATGCCGCTTTAAAGGCAAAAGAAAGCTGGGGCCGACTCAGTTGGGAAAACCGTGCTAATATATTCTTAAAGGCGGTCGACCTGCTGGCCGGGAAATACCGCCCCTATATAAACGCAACCACCATGCTGGGGCAGAGCAAGAACTGTTTCCAGGCCGAGATCGACGCAGCCTGTGAACTCATCGATTTCCTCCGCTTCAATGTG
>JANYAL010000332.1 GCA_025361325.1 Bacteroidota bacterium | reverse complement strand
ACAAACATCCTTTTTTGAACCAGCAGGGACAATAAGATACCGCCGATACCTCCAAACATCCCTCCTATATCCGTTACCGAGGCGGTGGCTTTTTTGGGGAACATATCACTTACCGTTGTAAAGATATTGGCACTCCATGCCTGGTGTGCGGCAGCGGCGATCCCGATCACGCCAACCGCCAGCCACATATTCACCGAACCCAGTAGTTGGGCAAATACGATGGGAAGAACGCATAAAGCATAGATGAGCATGCTGGTCTTGCGTGCCTTGAACACCGGCCAGTTATTATTGATCAGTTTCATGGGTAACCAACCGCCACCAATACTACCGGCACTGGATATGATATAAACGATCGCTACCGGCCACATCAATTCCCTGCTGGTGAGGTGATATTGTTTCATCAAACTATTCAATGATATTTTTGAGTTGAGAATAAGAGAATTATCGAACCAAATCGCAAGTGATTTTATTAGTTTTTCGGTCTTATTTAACAATAACTTTTATCTGTTAATTCCACACTACTCAATAAGAGGCTCTATGAATTTTTCTATATTATCGAAGACAAGCTGTAAGGTAGTTGATGATCCCTCAAGTAATGTCCCAAGCCCTTTGTTTATATCTTCTATTTACATCCCGCATAGGTCCGATTATTTTGGCTACTCTTTCTACTTTCCCGTTTTCCCTCTACCTTTGACGAAGAACCAATCTTTTCTTCTGATTAGCCGCCATCCTTTGGAAACATTTTAGGAAATTAGTGAAGTACCTAAAAAATAATTTCAGTGAAAAAATTCTACCCCCAATTCCTGATTGTGTTTTTGGTAACTTTTATTATTAACCCCTTAGTTATCAAAGCTCAGGACCCAAACCTGAACGCTGTTTTTTCTCCTGATGGAACAAAGATTCTAACTGCATCAGAGGACGGAACTGCTAAATTATGGGATGCACAGAGCGGAGCATTAATTGCTGATTTGAAAGGGCATACTGAGTGGGTCAGCAATGCTTCCTTTTCCCCTGATGGCAAAAAGATTTTAATTGCATCCCGGAAAAATAGTACGGCTAAGATATCGGATGCACAAACCGGGGTGCTTCTATATGATCTGGGAGATACTTATGTTGTTAACGCTTGTTTTTCCCCTGACGGAGAGAAGATATTACTCGCATCCTGTCATTCAGATCATGTATCTAAAGTATGGGATGTACAAAGCGGGAACCTGCTGACCGAACTGAAAGGACATACCAGTACTATTGAAAGTGGTTCTTTCTCGCCTGATGGCAAAAGGATCGTAACGACCTCCCTTGATAATACGGCTATAATATGGGATTCGCAAAGCGGGAAGCTTCTTGTTACTCTGAAAGGACACACTGACTGGGTCATGAGTGCTTGTTTTTCGCCTGATGGTAAAAAGATCGTAACGGCGTCCTATGATAATACGGCTAAGGTATGGGATGTACAAAGTGGTAAGCTTCTTACTGAGTTAATACATAAATATCATGTCAGGAGCGCTTGTTTTTCTCCTGATGGCAAAAAGATTTTAACTATATCAGGTGATGGTGCAAAAATATGGGATACAGACAGCGGAACACTTATCACTTCTGTGAAGCATGGTTATTACGATATTACAAACGCTTCTTTTTCCCCTGATAGCAAAAAGATCGCAACAGCATCCTATGATAGAACAGCTAAAATATGGGATTCACAAAGCGGGGAGCTTCTTGCTGATCTAAAAGACCATACAAACACAGTGTGGAGCGCTTCTTTTTCTCCTGATGGCAAAAAGGTTTTAACAGCATCCAAAGACATGACTGCAAAAATATGGGATGCAGAAAGTGGTATTTATTTAAAAGATATAAGCACCGTTGCCGATTATAAGAGAGTATTAAGGGAACATAAAAATGAATTTAAGCAGGTTCCCCTCAATGAGTCCGGAGGTCATTTTTCATTAACGGGCATTAAACTGTTCAATAACCCTTTAAAAATAAAAGAAGATTGGTATGACGCATTTGTTTTTAAAACCACCAAGGCAGGGTACTTGTATTGGGCTAAAACATGGGAAGACAGCACAGGCTGGTATTTGCTGGAGGCAAAACCAGGAAAAGATGAGTCTTTTTTTAAAGACTTTACAAATACAACAGATTATAAGTATACAGTGCAGCAATCGGCTGTTGAAATGGAAGCGGATAAAGAATATATTATGTGGTTTTGGCATGGGGGAAATAAACCATTGCCCCGCAATATTGAAGTCTCTTTAAACCTGTTACCCGCTAATACCATCCCTTTGGTAACTTTCTTCAGCGACATAACCAAACCCGCAGATCCTATTGTAAATACTACAAACTGCCCCTTATGGGCTAAGCGGTTGCTTCAATTGCTAACCACCAAAGAGCAGGATGAAGGAAGATCTCATAATTGGGAAGGCCTCGACCTGGGCAGTGGTATTAGGAAAGAGAACGACCATTCAACTATAGTCTTTATCTTTTTTACTACTTCTTCAACAGAAGATGCGCAGAAGAAGTATATGGAAATCGAAAATGCCTGCAGAACAGAATGTTTTCCGGGCATGATCAAAAAGTCAGACGGTGACTATAACTATGAAGGGATGAATTATGATTCTGATTATCAATATTCCCGTTATCAGATATATCATGCATCTCACACAAGGATCGGTGTATTTATGGCGAAAAATAAAGTTACTAATACATATGATGTAGGGCTTTCTGTAAATAAGTATTTGGAGTAGATGCTCTTTCTCAACGAGGCTACCACCTCGCTTACCCTAAACCCGGCAAGCCACGCCAGCTCAATTACCTGGCGCAAGTGAGTGTAGATATGACTCATCACGTGATCACGCAGATACAAAGCGATTATGCCAATAAGACAACCAGTGCCTCCCATTAAAGGCTTGCGGTAATTGCTTTTACGTGTTGCCTTTCCAAAAAACTTTATACTTGTGCGCCAATCGGCCTGGGTAAAGGGCGAAGCACAATCAAGGATTTTCTGCCCGGTCGTGGAAAGGGTTTCGGGAAACAAAAAACCGGTGTACTGTTCAAAAATTTGACGTACACCGGTACTGTGGAGAGTATCGGGGTCGAACCGACGACCTCTTGCATGCCATGCAAGCGCTCTAGCCAACTGAGCTAACCCCCCTTTATAAAATAATTTTTAAGAACTTAACCGACGACCTTCCCGAATCCTTTCGGGACGCTCTAGCCAACTGAGCTACCCCCCCCAAATGGATTGCAAATATATAAGCATTGGTTGTTGCTTCAAAATCAATTTTAATTTTGCTTATTGGCCGGATTATTCGGTGGCGGCGAATTGGTATTGATCTTATTGGTTCCCTTTTCGGCTGCTATAAGTGCCGCCAGGTTTTGCTTGGCCAGCACAAAATTACTGTCCAGTGCAACGGCTTTTTCAAGATATGTCTTTGCTTCCGCCTTCCTGTCCAGGTCATACAATGCCAGGGCATGT
>JANYAL010000291.1 GCA_025361325.1 Bacteroidota bacterium | reverse complement strand
CATCCCTGTTTTGCTTTGGCTCACGGATGGTATGTTTCAGCATCCTTTCCGCCCCAGTATCAGCAATTATGTTTATATGCCCCACAGCTATGTGTTCGGGATGCTGCTTTGCATTGCCGCCATGCTCTTCATCTTCAACGGTGCAGTCTACTACCGCAATGAGCGCTTTATGCATATCAGCGTCCATGGCCGGTGGTACAATGTGGTACTCGGCCTCAGCCTGATTGGCGTAATCTGTTTCCCCCACCTGAATTACCCGGTACCCCATTATGTCTTCGCCACCGTATTCTTCCTGGGCAATGCGGTTGTAACAGGATTTTTTTACAAGGACAAGGATCGTATCATCAGCATAATCCTAGCCCTGGTAACGGTGGCAGCCCTACCCCTTGGCCTGTTCACCAACCTGATCTCTTTGCTGACTGCCGAATGGATATCCCTGCTTGCCATCAGTATTCATTTCTTCCTGTCCACCATCAGGATGAACGAACCCGTTAACGTCAGGCACCCAAAACAACTAAAATAACACCATCACTCTTTCCCATTTGCCGGCACAAATATACCTGCTGAAAGCAGGAAAAGAACAATGCTGTCGCATTTGGCGGAATTGGCGGGAGTGGCCATACCCTGTTTCTTGTTCAGAAAAAGGGTTTGGTGCGGAAAGGTTGCGTATTTCATGTGTACAGCATATGTACAGGTTGCAGAAATCTGCAACCTGTACACAACCTGTACACAACAAGTACCTTTCCTGAAGGCAGGCTGGTTCTTGCCAGGTCCCGTCTTCATTTTATCTCTCTTTCCATTTTTTCGTTGGGTGCCAGGCGAAGTTCTCCTTCCAGCATCAATACCTGTGGCCCCGGCTGTTTCCTATATACTTTGTAATGATACACCGTACATGAGATCTCCAACAGGCATTCGTGGGCCTTGCTGCTAAGGCTGATAGAAGCTGGCAGAATCTTATAGGTAGAATCATTTAGCTTTTTGGATACTTCAATGAGTAAATTATCAGCTGTGGAATTTATAAAACAAAGATCTGCTGAATAATTTTCCTGGCTGTGCAGATTTTGAGGGACCGGATTTTTATTAAATATTTTTACCAGTTCAACCAGCAATTTTCCACCTTCCACCAGGTTATTGGATGTTGTTTGTGCAGGTAACTGGATAACGGACAATAAGGCAAGAAATGCAAGGATATAAGTTTTCATGTTAATATTGATTGAATGACTTATCATACAGTGTTCTTAGCTATGGCAACACTGAGAATTATAGCACAGGGCACAACAGGCAAGGTATAAGGGAAAAGCCTCGATCGCAAATGAACAAACTGCACAACAGGCGTAGAAACCCAGCCCACAGCAGCAGCAATTGCCGCCGGATGCCAGGTTCTGCCCGGTATTGATTGCCAAAGAATTATTTACAAAATCCCGGTATATATTATCATTCGACCGGAACGTATTCAATGCCGTGCGCAAAGCATCCAACTGGCTGGTTACAGGAAGGGTACAAGTATTACAGTTTCCGGTCAGGCTGAATTTAGCAATCAGCCGTTGAGCGGCTTCCTTGTTTAACTTTACCTGGAGTAAATATTCCTCTTTGGTCATACCAATGATATTAAGCAACCCGTTCTCATTGGTAAAATCAAAAGCCGCGATATTAATCCTTTTATTCCACACAAAAGCACTGATGAAGCGGTATTGGATATTGGCCATCAGTTGCCAGTCGGGATCGCTCCTGTAAGCATCGAGTGTATCGGAATGACTAACAGTATATTTTATTTCTTTAGGGTAAACAAATGTGGAAGTCCGGGTATTTGCCTTAACGGATGAATTAAAATTAAACAGTAAGAAAAGGGCTATTGAAAACAACATTAACTTTTTCATTTCATAGTAATTAAATGGTACGGATTGGGCCTACTCTTTTAAAGGGTTTTCGGCTGCCCCCTGATTACCCGCCAGGCAAAAAGCCGGCAGGTAACTGGTACGGATATAAAAACGGGCGGGGGCTTTCCTTGAATGTTATGACAGATCTTTCGCATGATCCTGGAAATTTGCTTGATTTTGATTTCTCAAAGATCAAACCCAGAAAGTTACAGGTCAAGAGAAAAACAACAGATTATTCAGTGATTTTTCTCCTTACAATTTGCAGGAATAAAATTATTATTGTGGTAAATATATTTCGATGGGTGAGTCTTTTTTTTTCAAATTATCGGATTTTGTAAAATTTATTTTCCTGATTTCATTAATTTATTCACTCAGGCTAATCAAAAACAATAAAATTCCAGATTATATGAAAGGATTTTATTGGTATCCAACAGTTGCCGTTATCATTGGAATATTCCATTTTCTTGAAAGACATTTAGAAGTTATTCCAAAGGAATTTTACAGAATCACAAATATTGTTTCATTACTATTTCATTTTTCTTTTTTAGGTTTATTTATTCTCCAATTTATTACTTCCAGTATTTTGAAAAGGTACTATCTGCTAATTTTTTGTATATTTTTAATTTCGTTAATTGCCTTCATTATTAATGATATAGTCAATCATTTTGTTATTTCATTCGCAATAG
>JANYAL010000319.1 GCA_025361325.1 Bacteroidota bacterium | reverse complement strand
TCAGCGCCAGCAATGCCAGGATAGCTGCAGCAAACAATACAGTTACTGCTAAACCTATTGTAGGTAATAATCTACCAACTGGTTCTACGCTGAACTTATCTGTAGGTGCAGTAAATGATGCCATGCATGCGGTAACCCCTTCAGGCACCAATAACATTGGTTTGCTGAAAGTGGATAACACAAAGCAGGCCACTATGACCGAAGTGCCCGCATCTGTAGTGAATCCCGCAACGAAAGTTCCGGCAGCCACCAACATGCAGGGAACAGAAAAAGCCAAGGCAAAAGAATAAGCCCGGTTTTAAATTTTATAGATAGTAAAAGCAGGTATGATCCAAAAAATCATACCTGTTTTTTTTATGACAGGCTGTCAAAGTTTAGAACTTTTGCCAGCCTGTATTAAACCACCCACAGCCGGCCGGTATAGATACTTGTTGCTACCTGTTCCCTGTCGGCCGACAGGAAACAGATCCAGGTATCCACATCAATTCCCTTGAATTCCATGGCGTTCAGCTGTGCTGCACCTGCCCGCCGCGTAGCGCCATCCAGGGTATAGATGCTTTGTTGCAGGCCCGGGCAATGTGCCAGCAGCACCGAACGGTCATCTTCCCTGGCCATCAGGCCATCCGTATTATCCGTCCAGCTGAACTGCAGCATTCCATTCCCGATGTTTGTAACAGCAGGGCCAACAGCATTATGCATTTCTCCCCTGCTCACCAGGATCTTGCTGCCTACGAGTTGAATACCCGGGTATGAGCCCTCCAGCGCATTTTTATAGATCCAGGAAAAAGCACTGTTAATTCCGGTCATCTCCGGTGTTGCCGGATAACAATACTTCAACAGCTCACTGATACTGTGCACAAATTTTGAAACCAGGCTGAACTTAGCCTGTTGTACCTGCTGGGCCAGGGTGGGTTTTTGTTTAACCCTTTTACGCCTGCTGCGCAAATAGCGGATGTCTTTCCAGGTTGCGCCTACTACGGGTCCGATGGTGCCGGTTATGCCACCGAGTACCCCTTCCTTATATTTTGCCATAATTTTTATCATTTATAGTATTAAAAAAAATTTATTAATACAGGAACCGTTTATTGCCTTTTTCTTTTTCACTTCCTGCAGGAACAAATCTATGTACACGGTAACCAAAAAACAAACTAGCTGACGTTATTGGCGGAATTGGCGGAATTGGCAGAAATGGCGGGGATGCAGATCGAATAAAAGTCTTTGTTTTGCCTATCACTTGCTTAACTTTTCCCTATAATGATCCTATGTCTTCATAGGGGATTTGGCTCCGGGAGCTAAGGAATTACTACGTTAGAGATGGTATATGCAGAACCTGGTAAACTGCAAGTAATAAAAATGCCGCCCCGTTACAAATGGGGCGGCATTTTCAATAAGTGGACCGGGATTATTATTGCCCCTTGGTCTTTGCTGTTGGTTTGGTACCCTTAACTTTCTTTTCGCAGGTATCGGCATTCCGCCTGGCACCTTCGAAATTGGGATAAATCTTCAGCGCTGCCCTGTAATATTCAAGTGCCTTCGCAAAATCCTTCTTATCCATCATTACAACACCCTTTAAGTTAATGGCGGCTGCGCTCACCGGAACCTGTTGTTCCTGGCCATCAGGCAAGATAAATACCACACCAATATGATTGCTGTTGGTGTCGGCAAGGGCCTTGTCGGCATTCACAAGGCTCTCATCCGGCTTTTTCAGGCTGTACTGGCATATTGCCAGCTGATAATAAAAATAGGGATTCTTCAGGATGGGCGCTACTTTCTCGTACACTTCGGCAGCATTCTTGTAATCGGACCCGGCCTGGTAACATTCGCCCGTGCGGGCCAGCGCCTTGGTATTGGAAGGATCCGCCTTGCTTACCTCCTCGGCAAGGAGAAAGGCGGAATAATATGCCTTGTTGCTGAAATACAATATGGACAGGGTATCCTTGTAGAGCAGGCTCTGGGTTCCCGTCATTTCAACCAGGGCATTGTTCAGAGAATTGATGCCCAGTTGCACGTCGCTCAGTTTCAGGGCCTGTTCATAGGTGCTGAGGTAATGCTTTTTCAAACTGTCTCCTATTGATACCTGGGCCTCCGCAGTATGCGCAGCAACAACAATAAAAGCAAGGTAAAATACTTTTTTCATGATGTCTTTTTTTGGTTTGGGTGCCAAATATAATTAATATCCGTTACGTTGGCCCAGATTTAAAAGAAGTATTTACATTGTATCCTGTTAAGACCCTGCCTGTACTGTTTTTTTTCCTGCTGACCATGGATGCTGACAGGGCCCGGCACAGCGATTCTATGGTGCTGGCCAGCGGTAATATGATCACCCTGGGCGAAGTTGTGGTACGAAACAAAACCGACATCCCCCGGTTCATTGACCGGGTCAGGAACGACAGCGGTTTCTACAAGGCCTTCCGCAACCTGCATATCCTCCAGTTCTCGGCCTTTAACGACATCCGTATGAATAATGCAAGGGGTGAAGCAAAGGTATTCCTGCGCAGCAGCACCCGCCAGCTCCGCCGGAACGGTTGCCGGAGAATGGAAACCCTGGAGGAGCAGTCGGGTGGTGATATGTACAGCAGCGAACACCGGTTCAAATACTATACCGCCCTGTTGTACGCTTCCCTCTTCTTTACCATAGATTCTGTTTGCGGGGAGGATAATATCGTGAAGGGTAGGGAATTTTCCACCGGCGGCAATACAGGCATGGAGAAACACAGGGAACAGCTAAAGATGCTGTTCTTCAACCCCGGGAAAAAGATCCCTGGTATCCCCTTCCTCAGCAATAAGACGGCCATCTTCGATGAGGGTATGGCTACCCGGTATGATATGCGTATTGACATGTGCACCCGAAACAATACAAATTGTTATGTCTTCCGGCAAACCGTTAAACCACAATACCGCAATGATGTGGTAGTGGATGAGATGACCACCTGGTTCGATGACCGCAGGCTTGATGTTTTGGCCAGAAATTACACCCTTAGCTATGACGCCGGTCTATTTGACTTTCATGTTCAGATGGAGGTTCAGCTGCGCAGGTTCGGGGAATACCTGGTGCCCATACTGATCAGGTATAATGGCAACTGGAAAGCAATCTTCAAAAAAAGGGAACGAGGGGTTTTCACCGCCACCCTTTTCGATTTTCACTGACCTGCTTTTTGAAACCTTGTACCTCCAATTGCTTCATTGGGTATAAACACAAGCAGGACTGCGATATCATGAAGTGCCAAGCGGCACAAAGTTTGACCCTTTCTTAACGTAATCCTCCCTAATTTTAATTTATGAAACCTCTCCTTAAAAAGATACCCCTCATCCTGTTATCCTGCATTTCATTGGTTGCTTCTGCGCAACACGGAACGGAAAATTATAAAGCCATTGATGACTATGTTCAAAAACTGGGTAGCCTCGATACGTTAAATATGGGCACCATTGCGGGAATTGTTACGAAACCCTATAGGGACAAGAAAGAGCGGGTAAGGGCCATCTTCGACTGGATCGCTTTCAACATCAGCTTCGACCCTAAAGCAGCACGTTCGGGCAATACGCAAAAGAATTCCACCACGGAAGTGCTGCAGTTCCGAAAAGCCGTTGGCATTGGTTTTGCCAGCCTTTTTCAGGACATGTGCAGCGCCGCAGATGTACGTTGCCTGATACCGGACGGGTTTGTAAAATACAGCACAGAGCAGATCGGCGACAGCAAGACCGACATCAATCATAGCTGGGCTGTGGTGCAGCTGGGGCAAAGTCCCGAGGAATGGTTCTATGTAGACCCCGCCTGGGGCAGCGGATACTGCGATGCCGAGATGAAGGTATTCACACGTTCCTTCAATGATGCCTATTTCTTTGCAGACAAGACTATCTTCAACCAGCAGCATTATCCCGATAACGAAGCCTGGAAGCTGGGGCCGGCCCCAAAGGGGAAGAATGATTTTTATGCCCTGCCCCTGGTGAAGGATGCAGCATATACTTTTAAACTGAAGAGCTTTAGTCCGCATGACGGACATATAAAGGCAAAGGCGGGCAAGGGGGTGTTCATGGAGTTCCGGCTGGATCCCGGTACAATGGTTTCAAAACTAAGCATCCTCAAAGGTGACCACAATAAGACCAGGGAAGAGAATATCCCCTTCACCTTTGAAGGCGGCTTGCTTAGATGCAGCATCAAATTCGAAGATGGCAGCTCCTTGCCGGTAACGGTAAGGGTCAATGGCAAAGACCTGCTGACTTATATGGTTGATGTAGATTAGGAAGGATTTTGCGAAGGCACTTGAATATTACAGGGC
>JANYAL010000243.1 GCA_025361325.1 Bacteroidota bacterium | reverse complement strand
ACGGGCAATTGGGAAGGTAAACTTACCCTGCAAGGAAACTTTATACCCCTTGTTTTTCATATCTCAGCAGACAGCACGGGTAAATTAAGTGCCACATTCGACAGTCCCAGGCAGCAAGCCTTCAACCTTCCCTTCAATGAGGTGATTCTCAGGGATGACAGCCTGGAACTGCGGATGAATAAAATTAAAGGGAAGTTTATAGGTAAACTGGATGGAACCCATAAAATACTCGCAGGTACCTGGTACCAGGGCCAGGGTTCGTTACAATTGAATATGATAAAGGTAAGTGATGTTGTGACCATAAAGGAGCAAAAGCGCCCACAAACTCCCAAACCTCCATTTCCATATCTTTCAGAAGATGTGGAATATGACAATGCGGATAAGAGTATTCATTTTGGGGGCACATTCACTGTTCCATTGCCTGAAGCCGGTGCAGATACTCAAAAAGCCAGGGTATATCCTGCCGTTCTTATGATCACCGGCAGCGGCAAGCAGGACAGGGATGAAACTATCTTTGGTCATAAGCCCTTTGCCGTGATTGCAGATTATCTTACCCGGAAAGGGATTGCGGTTTTACGGGTAGACGACAGGGATATGGGAAAGACAACCGGAAACTTCAATATCGCCACAACAGCTGATTTTGCAAAAGATGTGGAGGCAAGTCTGGACTATTTAAAGACCAGGAAGGAGGTGGATATTCATAATTTGGGATTGATGGGACATAGTGAAGGAGGCATGATCGCCCCGATGGTGGCACTGAACAGACCTGAGGTGAAATTCATCATACTCCTTGCGGGGCCAGGTGTAAAGATCAAAGACCTCATGGAACAGCAGAATATTGATGTTGCTGCAACACAAGGCGTATCCAAAGAAGAACTGGAAAAGTTCAGGCCCCTGTACCGCAAACTGGTTTCGACGATACTTGCGGAAAAAGACAGTGCGAAAGCAAAAGAAAAGGCAGTTACCGTCATTAAAAAATGGGAAAAGAATAAGACCCCTTCACTGATAAAAAATACAACCGGTATTTCAGATGAAAGATCCCTTGAAGCCTTTGCCCGTTCATTTGTAATAGAATTGAACCAGCCCTGGTTCAATTATTTTATTCAATTTGACCCAACTTATTATCTTACCAGGATAAAATGTGCTGTCCTGGCACTAAACGGTGAAAAAGATATACAAGTATCAGCAAAACCCAACCTGGAAGGTATTCGTTATGCATTGGGGAAGGGCCGGAACAAGCATTTCGAAACGGCAGAAATAACTGGTGCCAATCATCTGTTCCAGCATTGCCAAAAATGTTCAGTGGATGAATACGGGGAACTGGAAGAGACCTTTGCACCTGAAGCGCTGGAAATGATCGGTGCCTGGATAACTAAAACAGTGCATTCATCAACTTACTAAAAAGGACGATACGCAGTATTCCGGTAGTAATGCATATCGTCCTTTTGTATTACCCTGTTCACCTATTTATATGCGCTGCGCTCCACTTCTATATCGCCGCTGCTGTTACATTTAAGTTTGACCAGTTGTTGATCATGCTGAAGAGTAAGATAATAATTGGTCTGTCCTCCAAATGTGAGTTCATAAACAGGGCCGGTTATATCCGCCGTTTTGAATTGCCTGGATATCTCTAAAGAGACAACAAGGAGCAGTTGCTCCCCGGTGATTTTTTTGGAGGTGCCGACCAGTTCACCTGCCTCATTGTATGCTGCGTCAACGGGAACATTGTAGAGCAGGAAAGAAGCAAAATAAAAATCACTGTTCTTCACCCAGGTCACTTTGCTGGCCTTTGAAAAATCAAGTTGAAATGCTGCCGATACCCTGGCAGATACATTGTCTCCGTCCATTGCAAATGCGCTGGATGCGATCATCATGACGATCGCTGTTAAAATGTTTGCTGTGCTTTTCATAACTATACTTTTTTAGGTTTTATAATACTGCCTGTGCTGGCAGCTGATTAGAAAACAAAATTAATTTCCTGCCCTGTCCTGTATGTGGCGCTTTATACCAGTAACAACAGGAAATGTTAAAGGATGTACAGGAGGTAATTTCTCCTATAACATATCCTTAGCATAAAGGCTTCAGAACCCAGTACGGAGAAGGCTATACATCCGTTTCTTAATAAATTACTAAATGATGATTTGTAATTGTTAAAAAGTAAAAATGGTTCAGTGGCAAGTATGATTTGGTAAGTATTTAAAGTTTTCAAAGTTTTGCAGTATGAATTACCTCGCCCATGCCCGGCTTTCCTTTGATCAACCTGAAATACTAGTGGGTAATTTGATCAGTGATTTTGTAAAAGGGAAAAGACAGTTCACCTATCCCGATATGGTACAAAAGGGCATACGGCTTCATCGTGCCATTGATACATTTACCGATGTTCACCCGTTCACACAGGAATTGAAATCTTTTTTCAGGCCCCAGTACAGGCTGTATTGCGGCGCATTGGCTGATATAGTATATGACCACTTCCTGGCCAATGACACTGATGAATTTGCTGAGCTAACTGAGCTGAAAGAATTTGCAAGGAAAACCTACGGTGTCCTGGAAAATAAAATGTCGTTACTCCCATCCCCTTTTCAACAAATGTTCCCGCATATGAAAATGCATGACTGGCTTTATCATTACCGTTTTACAGAAGGTGTCAGGAAAAGCTTCGTAGGATTGGCCAGGCGGGCTACCTATATTGCCGATACCGATATCGCATTTGAGATCTTCAACAGAGAATATGAAATGATGGGGTCCTGTTACAAAAGATTTTATCCTGAACTAAAGGATTTCGCTTATAGCCAATATGAACAGCTGCTAAAACTCTGATTCCGCTATCTTTGAAAAAAATCCTTATGCATAGATTATTGACTGCCCTATTGATCTCCTCTTTGCTGACCTGGGGAGCACAGGCACAGTTTAAATTGCCTCCAATGGACAAATCGCCTCTTGATGTGAGTTATTGCCCCAACGGATACCCGGTTTTAAAAATACAGGATAAAATTACCGACCCACTGGTTGCCAGAGTGGTCTACAGCCGCCCCCAAAAGAACGGGAGGGTTATCTTTGGAGAACTGGTGGAATATGGCAAAGTTTGGCGGATGGGAGCCAATGAGGCAACGGAGATAGAATTTTATAAAAATGCCAGGATCAATGGAAAAAAAGTGAGGAAAGGTCGTTATACCATGTATTGTATACCCTATGCTGATAAATGGACACTCATTATAAATAAAGAAACGGATACCTGGGGTGCATTTAAATACGATGAAAAAAAAGACCTTATGCGGATAGACCTCCCTGTTCAGAAGCAAGCTGACATACTTGATGCTTTTGTGATGGCATTCGATAAATCCGTTACCGGCTATACCCTGGTGATCGCCTGGGATGATATTAATATATCTCTTCCCCTATCCTTTTGAAAGGTAAAATATTAAAAAATGAAATACCCGGCAGCAGTGCTCGGGTTTTTTGTGGATATTTACAATATGTGCGGAATTGCCGGTATCTTCCTACAACAAATTGACCCTGTATCGATCCCAACTGCGGGCGGTTTGAATCTGGTAAAAAAAATGGCCCGTACGCTCGCTCACCGTGGCCCTGATGGTGAAGGATACTGGACTAACAAGGGCGGTAATATCTTTTTAGGGCACCGAAGGCTCGCCATCACCGATCTGACCCTCAATGCTACTCAACCCATGCATTTCACGCAGGAAAAAGTTTTGCCGGGTGGTGATCCCGGTCCGCACTATTCCATAGTACACAACGGCGAGATATACAATCATATTGAATTAAGGAAAATTTTACAGCAAAAGGGGTATACCTTTCACTCCCATTCAGATACAGAAGTGATACTGGCATCCTATGACCATTGGAAGGAAAAATGTATACAGTATTTTGAAGGCATGTTTGCCTTTGCCATTTGGGATGAAAAGGAACAACAGATCTTTGCCGCGAGAGACCGCTTCGGTGAAAAGCCCTTCTACTATTTCGAAGATAAGGAGCATTTCATCTTTGCCAGTGAGATGAAAGCCTTGTGGGCTGCCGGTGTGCCAAAGGTCACAGATGATAAAATGCTCCTGAATTACCTGGCGCTGGGCCATGTTCAGAATTCGCTGGACAAGGAACAGAGTTTTTTTGAAAACGTATACTCCCTTCCACCCGCACATTATTTGTTTTGCAGCCGAAAAGATTTCAGATCAAAGATCCACCGGTATTGGAGCATCAATAAGGAGATTACTATCGATATTGGTGCTGAGGATGCCATCGGAAAATTCACAGAGTTGTTCAATTCATCCATTAAAAGAAGGTTGCGTAGTGATGTGATCCCTGGATCTTGCCTTAGCGGAGGGCTGGACAGCAGTTCTATCATCGCATCCATTGCCGGGCAGAAAATACCCGGTATCCATAGCCCGGGTACTGACAAAAAGTTAAAGACCTTTTCAGCTGTTTTTCCGCAGTTCGAAAGGGATGAATCGAAATATATTGATACTGTAATTAAACGATTCGGGGTAGATAACTTTCGCATTGCCCCGACAGCTGAGGGATTGGTACATGATTTTGACAGACTATGCTTTCACCAGGATGAACCCTTCCCCACCACCGGTATATATGCCCAGTTTAAGGTTTTTGAACTGGCCAGCGAACACCAGGTTAAGGTTTTGCTGGATGGCCAGGGAGCTGATGAGATCCTGGCAGGTTATCCCAGGTATATTCACTGGTTCTTACAGGAAGTATTAAACCAGCATAAGCTGGGTGCAGCAACAAAAGAAAAAAAGAACCTTAGAAAAAACGGGCAAGTCTTTAAATGGGATATTAGAAACATTTTTGCCGCATTCCTTCCTGCACATGCTGCCCTGCAACTGGAGAAAAGGGAGTACCGGAATATAAAATCCCAGCCGGATATCAACCCTGAATTCTCAAGATCCTTGTCGGGCAGGGAATGGGAAGGCATTCATAAACCCATTGTAAATAAATTGAATGATATCCTCTATTTCAATACTACAGAAATGGGGCTTGAGGAACTCCTGCGCTTCGCAGACCGTAACAGTATGGCCCATGGAATAGAAACACGTTTTCCCTTCCTGGACCATGAACTGGTTGAATTCATCTTTTCTCTGCCATCCCGTTTTAAGATACATGAAGGCTGGACTAAATGGCTATTAAGGAAGTCCATGGATAAACAGATGCCGGATACCATCACCTGGCGCGGGGAAAAGACGGGTTATGAAACCCCGCAGCGACAATGGATGGAAAACAAATTGATGCAAGAGCTGATACAGGAAGCCAGAAAGAAACTGGTCACAAAAGGAATCCTGAAAAAATCTGTCCTCCAGAAACAGATCCAGCCGCGTGAAGCCTATGCCGGTGATAACTACGACTGGAGATATCTATGTGCAGCAAAATATATATAACCGTTAAAATCATCAATTATTCCGCACCTTTGTGTTTGCTCATTTTTGAATGAATAACAAATAGCCTTATTTATGAAGCTTGCTACAAAATTAATACATGCAGGTGCCATACCTGATGCAGGTACAGGTGCGATCATGACCCCCATATTCCAGACCAGCACGTATGTACAGGAAGCACCCGGTGTAAATAAAGGATATGAATATGCACGTTCACAAAACCCAACCCGGAAAGCTTTGGAAGATGCGCTTGCCATTATTGAGAATGGCAGGTACGGCCTTGCGTTCGGAAGCGGTGTTGCTGCTACAGACAGCGTGATCAAATTACTGAATCCTGGTGATGAAGTGATCGCAGCCAATGATATGTATGGAGGCAGTTATAGACTGTTTACCAAGGTTTGGGAACGTTATGGCATAAAATTCATCTTCGTGAATACTGCCGATCCCGCCAATGTGCGGTCTGCTATTTCAGCCCATACGAAACTGGTCTGGTTGGAGACCCCTACCAACCCGCTGATGAATATCACCGATATAGCAGCAGTTGCAGCTATTGCAAAACAGGCAAATGCATTGCTATGCGTCGACAATACATTTGCATCGCCTTACCTGCAGAACCCGCTCGATCTGGGTGCCGATATCGTGATGCATTCCTCCACGAAATATTTGGGCGGTCACAGTGATGTGATACAGGGTGCTCTTATTATAAATGATCCCGTGCTCAGGGAAAAATTATATTTTATTCAAAAAAGCTGCGGTGCTGTTCCGGGTCCGATGGATTGTTTCTTAGTACTCCGGGGTATAAAAACACTCCATGTAAGAATGAGGTCCCATTGTGCGAACGGGGAGAAAATAGCACATTGGCTGCGCAGTCATTCCAGGGTCGCCAAAGTATACTGGCCGGGCTTTGAGGACAGCGCTGGGTATGCTGTCGCAAAAAAACAGATGCGTGGATTCGGCGGAATGATCAGTTTTGAACTTAAAGAAGACAGTGAAAAGGAAGTGAAAAGAGTGTTGTCTTCAACACACCTGTTCTCCCTGGCGGAAAGCCTGGGCGGCGTGGAAAGCCTGATCAACCACCCGGCAAGCATGACGCACGCCAGCATTCCCCGGGAAGAAAGGATCAGGAACGGATTATCAGATGGCCTGATTCGCCTGAGTGTTGGCATTGAAGATGCAGATGACCTCATAGAAGATCTGAATAATGCATTTGACTAGCAAACATGAATCAATTTATTGAAATCATTGGCTGGATTGGAGCTATACTAATCACTGGGTCCTATTTTCTGAACATTAACGGGAAACTCAAAAGCACTTCGTTCGTATACATCCTGTGCAACCTCCTGGGTGGAATTTTCTTTACCCTCAATACCCTGGTGCATAAAGCCTATCCCTCCATGATCGTTAATATTATATGGGTGATCATTGCCCTGGGTGCTTTGTACAACAGGAATAAAACCCTTCCTCTCAATTGATGATACACCCCGATATTCAAAGTAAAAAAGAGCTCGACAAAAAAGTTGAACTATATAATCAACCCGCCTTTATCAAGAATGATCCGGTTTCAATTCCCCGCTTTTTTTTGAAAAAACAGGATATAGAGATTTCCGGATTTTTTACTGCCCTGTTCTCCTGGGGAAACCGAACCACCATCATCAATAAAAGCAGGGAACTAATGAAACGGATGGATGATTCCCCTTATGATTTTTGTTTACAGGCAGGCCCCGGGCAATTAAAAAAGCTACTTTCTTTTAAACACCGGACCTTTAATGCAACCGATCTGCTGTATTGTATTGAATTCATGAAATTTCATTTCGCTGGAAATGATTCATTGGAAAAGGCCTTTACCATGGGTATGGATCAAAAAGACAGGAACATCGAAAAAGGACTTACCGGGTTTTACCGATACTTTTTTTCCCTACCCGATATTCCTGAAAGAACAAGAAAGCATATCGCTTCGCCAGAGAAGAATTCTTCCTGTAAGCGATTGAATATGTATTTGCGCTGGATGGTGCGAAAAGATAATAAGGGAGTTGATTTTGGCATCTGGAACAAAATATCACCCGCCCAACTGGTCTGTCCACTGGATGTACATGTAGCCAGGATTGCCCGAAAATGGGGCTTGTTACAAAGAAAACAAACGGATTGGCTGGCAGCAATTGAGTTAACAGATTATTTGCGAACTTTAGATAGGTTGGACCCGGTAAAATATGATTTTGCCTTGTTTGGTACCGGTGTATCGGAAAAATAAGATATCGATAGTTATGGCCGAAGATGAAATCATACGGGATATCAACAAAGACCTTGGAATTGATTTACCGGTTTGCACAGGTATGGAAGAATTGCGCCAGCAATTGGCCACATACATAAATGATCTGATCAAAAGGGATTTCCAAAAACTGGTCAGTTACCTGTACCGAATAGATGTAAACGAAAATAAACTGAAGGACTT
>JANYAL010000235.1 GCA_025361325.1 Bacteroidota bacterium | reverse complement strand
ATCAAACAATCAACAGTGCATTATGAAAAAATTTGCGGTAATTGTTGCCGGGGGAAGCGGAAGCAGGATGAACAATAATATCCCAAAACAGTTTTTAAATTTACAGGGTAAGCCTGTTCTGTTTTATACGCTAAAAACCTTCTTGCAGGCTTATGAAGACCTTACAATCATTTTGGTCTTGCCTGAAGAGCATATAAGAGTTGGACAGGCGGTAATAGATGCATATTTTGACTATACACGAATTCAGATTGCCATTGGAGGCCCTACCCGGTTTCATTCAGTTCAGAATGGCCTTAAATTGATTTCAGAGGAAAGTATCGTTTTTGTACATGATGCGGTAAGGTGTATGGCAAGCGTTGGCCTAGTAAGACGTTGTTATGAAGAAGCGCTGGAAAAAGGGTCTGCCATCCCGGTAATCGGCTGCAAAGACAGCATTCGCTGGATAAGCGAAACAGGCAATGAAGCATTGGAAAGGGAAAATATCAAAATGGTTCAAACACCCCAGACCTTTCACAGTAAACTTATTTTGCCTGCATATAGAATAGATTTCAAGGATAAATTCACCGATGAATCTTCAGTGATTGAAGCATACGGCCTGACTGTTCATCTCATACCTGGTGAAGAAAATAATATAAAGATTACCCGACCGGTCGATCTGATCATTGCAGAATATCTGCTTTCTACTAATTAACAAGTTGTGCTAAACTAACATTATTCCTTTACCGTATTTGCTGCACAGTAAATAGACATAAAAGATTTCGTATTTGCAATGATACATGTTTGTGTCAGAGACAAAGAAAGATCACAGGTATATTTAATAATTATTAATACGTATTGAATTTTGTATTTAGAAACTCAAATCGGAAACTGCCTTAAAGATATTGCTAGATTGGGAGCCAGGATTTAATAATGTAGATCCCTTAATTATCAGGACGAAACAATGGCAGAATAACTGTTATTTCAAACTTAAAAAGTAAAGAACAACACGTAACTAATTAATCTTTTTTCAACCATTTTAGTAGGGCAGGTAAACGGTTTAACCTGATCGCGGGGTGAAATTCCTCTTTTGCACCAAAACATCTGTAATAAAATGCAAGGCTGGATATATCACTACCTTCAAAATCAAGCAACATGTTTAATCCTGCATAATCCCTTATAAAAGCATCTATCAAAGCATGTGACGAGCCCAGGGTTCTGCCATCGGGATGATTACCCACAAGTATATAATAGGCACGGCTATGTGAAAAAAAGAACGCTGCTCCACTTAGTAATGTCCCATTTGGCATGAAAACACCATAATTCACAGCCTTCTCCTTTCCCAAAAGGATGTTGTACAATTTTCTGAAATTATCGAAATCTCCGGAACTTAATTTGGAAAAATTCTTTGTTTGTTCCCTTGCTAGTACCAACAGTTCATCAATATGAATATTTTTTTTGGTAACGAGTTGATAATGCTGGCTTTTGCGCACATTTCGTTTGATATTATCCCTATACTGACTTGTTATATTTTCATATCCCGACTCCAGTTGTAAAACATAATTTACCCGTTTGTAAGGCGTATAATTTGTTGATTTGAAATAATTCCCATGATTAAGTATGATATCCCAATACCTAAATCTTAGGGGAATGGATTGAAGAAATTCTTCCTGCATATCTGTATTCAAGTTATTACCAAAGATTCCAAGGCAGGCTGTGAAGGGTGGCTGGTATAGATAATATATTCCATACTTTCTATTCCAGGTGAGTGGCATGATAGCCTCATAGTCATTAAGAATAAGTGCGTTCCAGTTTTTGGATAAGCAGTCCAGGTAAAAGGAATAACCATAAATAAGTCCGTTTAAAGCATTGTCAACTGTCTTGTCCCATTTGGTCTTATCAATTTGGTCATATCTAAGGTATTGAATTCCCACTTTCTATAAAGGAAGTTGAGGAATGAATTTATTGAGACTGATATTCCGCAGGTCGATACTGAAAACAATAGTTTTTAGTATCTGGTTGTCAGGAATTGTGGATTTTATGTAATCCCTGTAGATCTTACTGTACAATACGGGCAAATAAACATTGATAATATTTTTAAATAATGACAATTGTATGCCTGCATCATAGATGAACCTGCCGGTCTCCGCATTCTTTTTCCAGGCTTCAGCGAAAGTGCCGATATCCATAAACAACTTCAGTGGAAATTTAAAGGGTAATAGGGCAAACGGGTTAATTATTGCTGGAATGTCGGAAGTTAAATTTAAAGCCGCAAGCCAGTTATCTGTTTTCCCCACCTTATTGCTAAGCAGGTCGGTCCTGACTTTGAAAGCACCATCCCTGATCATGATCTGTTTGGAAGGGAGTCTTTCATATTCGTTCCTGCCAATGAAATAGTTACTATAAGTATAATCTTCATAACCTTTTGGTCCGGTCATATTTAGATGATATTTATCTGTACTGAATTGTTTTGTAAATGTTTTATCTCCAAGATAGAAGAATTTCCCCGCAAATAAACGAACATTCATCCCCCCACCTTTAATGTAGTTTAAAAAATAATTTCCCGTAAAATCAGTTCTTACAAAACCATCACCCTGTTCTGCTTGAAATATACCTTTATACGGATAAAGAACACGGTTATTTTCCATAACAAACTGAAACTGGTTTACATATCTTGCCCGGTAAGGATAATTAATGATGTCCAGATGTCTTACTGTATCCCTGCTGAATAACAATCCCTGTTCGGTGATCAGGAAGGTTTTCCATTGAAGAAAATTTGTTATTGTGCTCCTGGGTTTTTTATTTGGGAATACATATTTTATAGAAGGTACGATCTTTGTAAAACGCAGATTATGCACCGTATTTGTACTGTCCGTGAAAGAATCCCCGGAAAAAGAAGCTCCTGCCAGGGAGAATGTAACTCTTTTTCCATTGTTCCCTGGGAACCAGTTGTAGCTGATCCTGGCAATCCCATTGAAATTCTTGCTTTGCGTACTGTATAGCGGTACCACTATAAAATTCAGTTTGGGCAGGGGAAGGGTATAATTATGAAAAAGGGCGCCAAACATCATTTTATCATAATAGTTGAATCCGATAGCCGGTGAGAAGAATACATACTGGTGCTTGTCAGTCTCTCTAAAGCTGAAAAAAGGAGAAAAACGAATATCCTTTTTCACAGGATGTTCAGTAAGCGAGCCTTTTTTATCTAACAGGGGAAATAGTGTATTTAAATTCCTGCCACTTTTTTCTGCAAAGGCTTTCTTAAAATCTTCCGGGTAGGGATGCTTAAATTGCCAGCGTTGGTAATATTCTTTCATGCAACTGTCAAACAGCGGTTTCCCAAGCTCTTCCTCGAGCAATTTCATCCATTCGCCGGTTTTGGTATAGGCCACAAGGCCATAATTGATTAAATTGAATATTTCGGAAGATGTCTGAATGGGCTGATCTTTCTTTATATTGATAAGGGTTTGAAGAAGCAGATGTTCAGGGTCAACAGGCAACTTGTTTTTAAGAAAGCCAGGTAGGCGCGATGGAATTTTATTTTCCTCATTCCCGTATTGTTCCAGGGAATACAGTTTGTCATAATAGGTATTTATTCCTTCGTCCATCCAGGGATATAATCTTTCATCACTACCCAGAATCCCGTAGAACCAGTTATGTCCCACTTCATGGTTGATAACCATGTCCAGTGATCTTTCTGATCCTCCGGAAGCCAGTAATGTGATGGTGGGATATTCCATTCCACCACCTTTCTTTCCCGCATCATCTACAATGCTGACAATGTTAAAGGGGTATTCAGCGATCAATGTACTTTTAGAAATTACGGCCTTTTTGATGTAAAGTGTACTTTTACCCCATATGTCTTCATCTTTGGGATAGTAAAAGGAATAAATATCAATAACCCTTTCTGATGGTAATTTAAGGGTATCATGGTTTACCATGAATTCCTTGTCGGCAAACCAGGCAAAATCATGAACATTTTCCTGTTTATAGTGTAGGGTTTTGAACTTGGAAGACGAGGGTATTTTTATTTTCAGATCAGCATTTTTTGTACCGAAGATATTTTTTTTAAATTTTATTTCAGCATTACTAAGGGGTTTGTTTCTTGACAATAAAAACCTTTTTTCTTCCTTCTCCTGTAATTCACCTGTTGCGGCTACAACATAATTATCAGGTAAAGTAATCTGCACTTCGTAATTTCCAAATTCACTGTAGAATTCTCCCTGGTCAAGGTAAGGTATGGGGTGCCAGCCCTTGGCATCATACACGGCAGGTTTGGGGTACCATTGTGAGATCTGGTAAGCCTGCTCCACATGTCCGCCCCTGGAAAAACTGTATGGAATCTTGACATGAAAAGGGGTTTCAATTTTTGAAGACGTATTCGGGGCCAGGGGTTGCGGCAGTAATAATTTGATTATATCCTGGTAAAGGGGGTGGTCTTCTGTTTTTGCAGTTGTGCCATTCACTTTAAAATTCAGCCTGTTAATATACCCGCGCTGTTCATTATTACTGAAATAATATGCCGTACTCCCGTTTTCGAGGGCCTGGTCAGTGAATGCTGTACGGTCATTTTTATAGGCATTGGGCCAAATATGAAACCAGATAAAGTGCAGGGTATCCGGAGAGTTGTTGTAGTACTCTATGTTGATAAATCCATCCAGTGTATTTTCGGTATCATTGAGGGAGACGGCTATCTTATAATTAACCTGTTGTTGCCAGTAAGCCGGTTGACAACAGGCACCATGAAACAATCCATTCAAAATAAGAATCAAAAAAAATATTTTCAAGACTTCTTGTTTATTCAAAAATAATCAAAACAATGGAATAGGCTAAAGGGATTTCTGAAGTTTATGGGTCTTAAGGAATGTCAGCAAATTCAAACTAAGCCATGTTTTGCTTACTTGCCTTTGCCAGACAGTATTATCCTTATCGTGTGAAACATGATCTTGAGATCAAGTGCAAGAGACAGGTTTTCAATGTACACGAGGTCATAAGGCATACGGTCGACCATTTGTTGTACAGAAGACGCATATCCGAACTTTACCATTCCCCAACTGGTCAGGCCAGGCATCACTTTGAACAGGTAATTATATTCCGGATGAATTTTCACGATCTGGTCAACATAGAATCTTCGTTCAGGTCTGGGGCCTACCAGGCTCATTTCTCCTTTTAAAATATTCCAGAGTTGGGGCAACTCATCAAGCCTCCATTTACGCATGGTCTTACCCCAACCTGTGATCCGGGGGTCATTATCTGAACTCAGTTCAGGTCCGTTCTTTTCCGCATCCGGTATCATACTCCTGAATTTAATCATGTAAAATGATTTGCCTTTGTAGCCAAGGCGTTCCTGTATAAAAAGTATGCGGCCTTTTGATGAAAATTTAACCCTTATGGCTGTATAGATAAAAAGAGGCGCAAGGATGATCATTCCAGAGAGTGAGGCAATGATATCCAGCAACCTTTTGATATTCTGCTGCCATTGTGGTAATATACCTGAATGCATATCGATCAAAGGTATACCCAGTACATTACTGGTGCGTACTGCGCCGCTAATGATATCCACCAGGTCGGGTGTAATTTTGATATTCACTTCTTTGTTACTGAGCTCCAGCAATATGCTCTGTAGTTTATCCCTTTCTCTTTTTTCAACTGCAACGATGATCTCTTCAATGTTGTATTTACCGATGATAGAAGCAATGTCTTCAATTATACCCAGGTCAGGCATAGGGGCAGGGAGGTCAGCAGCACTGATGCCGTTTGCATTTACAAACCCCTTAATCAGGTAACCCGTTCTATCTTTATTCCCAGCGATGGATTCATATAATGCGGCTGCATTATTAGCAGATCCTAAAATAAGTGTATTGAAGTACACGCTTCCTTTGTTTAGCTGTGTCCTGGCCTTATTCAAAAAGAAAAGGCGGCAAATGTATACAGTCAGTGTCTGGGTAGCCAGCAAGGCCAGGAATTCCTTGTAATAGATATTATAATCCCCAATTGCGTCATAGATCAGGAAAAAGAACAGGATGACCAGGCTTCCAAAGAAAGTGGTCAGGAATACTATAATGAACTCATTTAGCCGGGATTTATGGTATATGTCCTCATAACTGCCTGCCAGCAGGTAAAGGGTCATCCAGGAAAGCGGGAATATGAACAGGCCAAAATAAAATTTCTTTCCGGTAATAAAAGGATATCCCAGAATGTGTTCGCGTAAAAAATAAAAGATCACCCAGGCTATAATACCGGCTACCAGATCACTGCAGGCATACCATCGTATATGTATTCTTGGTTGTTTCAATAGTTAATAAAGATAAATGCGTAAGGGTACCCGTGCTTTTCTAGCTGGCATTTGCTTTGCTGATCTTTTCCAGTATCTGGTGTGCCACATCCATTGCCCGGTAGCCATCCACCACATTTACAAGGGTTTCGGTATTATTAAGGATGGCCTGGCAGAACGCTTCTAATTCCTGCTTTATTGCATTCACTTCATCTATAACAGGGTTGGCAATGGCGATGGTCTTTTTACCATTGTTGGTCTCAATATCGAATGTGAAAACATTTTTGTCGTCTGGGGTATTCAGTTTGATGATCTCTGTTTTCTTTTCGAGGAAATCGATACCTATATAGGCATCTTTCTGAAAAAGGCGCATTTTGCGCATTTTTTTCATCGAGATCCTGCTGCTGGTCAGGTTGGCCACACATCCGTTATCAAATTCAATGCGCACATTGGCAATATCAGGTGTGTCGCTCATGACCGCAACACCATTGGCACTGATATAATTGACATTGCTTTTTACCAGGCTCAGGATGATATCGATATCATGGATCATCAGGTCCAGAATAACGCTCACATCCGTGCCCCGCGGATTAAACTGTGCCAGCCGGTGAACCTCAATGAACATTGGATGAATACCGAAATCCTTTAAAGCCAGGAAGGCCGGATTGAACCTTTCCACATGTCCAACTTGGAATTTTATATTTGCTTCCCTGGCAAGTTTAACCAGTTCCCTGGCTTCCTCCATGGTATTGGCCAGCGGTTTTTCAACAAAGACATGCTTGCCTTTTTTTATGGCAGCCTCACAAAGTACAAAGTGAGAAGTGGTTGGAGCAACAATATCCACCGCATCACAGGCGTCCATCAATGATCCGGCATCCAGGTACCGGCGAAGCTGATATTTCTCAGCAACCTGAACTGCAATCCTATCGTCGGTATCACAAAACCCAACCAACTGTACACCCGGAATATCCGCCCAGTTATTCAGGTGAAACTTCCCCAAATGGCCAGCACCAATGACACCAACTTTAAGCATAATAGCATTCGTTTTATCAAAAATATATTATGGATGATTGTTCAGGGGTACATCCTGTCATAAGGTATCTCTTCTTTGCAAATATGGCATCTGCAATTCCTAATCCTCATTCTTCCCAGAAACCCATCTTTCCGAATTTTTCAATACGTTGCCGGACCCTCTCTTCTGCCGGGATTGCCTTTAATTCCCGGATAATTGGGACCAAGTATTTTTTCAAGATATCAGCCGCTTCCTCGTAATCCCAATGCGCACCTCCAAGGGGTTCAGGTATCACTCCGTCTACGAGGCCGAATTGCAGCATATCGTTTCCGGTTAACCTAAGTTGTTCGGCAGCCACTTCCTTTTTGTCCCAACTCCTCCAGAGTATGCTGCTGCAGCTTTCGGGGGATATAACGGTGTACCAGGTGTTCTCCATCATTAAGACCTTGTCCCCGACACCGATTCCCAGGGCGCCGCCACTGGCTCCTTCACCGATAACAACACAGATCACCGGGACCCTGAGACGGATCATCTCATAGATATTGCGTGCAATGGCTTCTCCCTGGCCTCTTTCTTCAGCTTCCAGCCCGGGGAAAGCACCGGGCGTATCAATGAGTGTAATGACAGGTTTATTAAACTTTTCAGCTAATTTCATCAGGCGCAATGCCTTTCTATAGCCCTCCGGGTTGGCCATCCCGAAATTACGCAGTTGCCGTGTTTTGGTATTGGAACCTTTCTGCTGGCCAATGATCATTACCGTCTCACCTTCCAGTAGTGCAAACCCGCCTACCATGGCCTTGTCATCTTTCACATTCCTGTCGCCGTGCATTTCCACAAAATGAGAGCACATGTTCATGATATACCTGAGGGTATATGGCCTGTCGGGGTGCCGGCTCAGTTGCACTTTCTGCCAGGGGGTTACATTGGCAGTGAGTTGTTTCTTTGTTTCAATGATCTTCTCTTCGAGCAGGGTAATGGCACCGCTCATATTTGTCTTGGACTTTTCGGAAGTAATCCTGAGTTGTTCTATCTGGTCGTACAGTTCTTTAATGGGCTTTTCGAAATCAAGGAATTGCCTTTTTTTCAATTCTATCATGCAGAAAATTTACAATTAAAGAATAGCTATTTTATTTTGTTCCCGCCAGGTGTAAGATAGTTTGTAAAAGTAGGGCTTACAATTTTTATATAAAAGTTTTGGCAAGAAAAATTAAGAGGACTATCTTTGCCGTCCTTTAAAAATGAAGGAAAAGCGTTGGATCGGTAGTTCAGTTGGTTAGAATGCCGCCCTGTCACGGCGGAGGTCGCGGGTTCGAGTCCCGTCCGGTCCGCCAACAAAGGGCACTTGCTTAAGCAGTTTTTTATTTTAATGATGTTTCAATAAAAAAGTAGCACAGTTATATTCTGCTTATCTTGATTACTCACTGTCATTTGGTGATAAGCCAAACAGTTTCTCCGGCTGGTCGATACAAAAACTTCACTTTAATTTGAGTTTTTAATTTCCAAAAGACAATACGAGTTAAATACCGGTTCACCTGTACAGGGTCTTTCTCCTAGAATTCTCCGATCTTTTTACGGAGCCTGTGCTGCTGGTCTTTCTGGTAGTATTTTGCCCATCCGTTGTTTAAAGCAAATAAAAGGGGTTTACCGATAAGCCTGTACAAACCTGCAGGTAAAGCGAAATAACGACGGTCGCTCAGGTATTTATAGTATTTGTCGTCCTCCTCCGTTGCAGTCCTGAGTATATTCTTTGCTACAAATTGTCCGCAGAAACTGGCCCAGGGCAATCCCACCACCCCTAAGATGAAATGAATGTTGGGGTTGTCCTCATCCCTTACGATCGTGGGCAACAGGTCACGGGTGGTATCAATTAAACCCGGCCAGTACTGGATGAACTCCAGGTCTGTCAGGAAAGGGAAATGCTTCTTGAAGCGTTTATGCACCCCGGTGATCACATTCTCATGGTACCAGGCCTTGGGCAGGAAAGTAGTGAGCGCGCTGCCGCCCCCCAGCAATATACGGTTGCCTTCAATCAGCCTCCAATAGGAATAAACCACCGTGCTGTCCCACATCTGAAAGTCCTGCCCCCCGGGAAACAATTGCTGCACTTCCCTGTCGCTCAACGGTTCGCTCACACTCAAAAAGGTCTGCGCATGGAATACCTCATCTGCAACTTTGTTGAACCCATGTTTCATTTTATCGATGGCAATAACCATCTGGTCGGCAGATACCTTGCCTGCATGTGTAATGGCCGTCTTATCTTCTATCTTTAATACCTGCGTGCTTTCATATATCTTAATACCACCTGCAAGGAGCACAGATTTCATTCCCTGGAGATACTGAAGTGCATCAATTCCATAGGTATCGCCGTAACGCACGGCTCCTGTGAATCCGTCGGAACAAAGTACCTTATCCAGTTCGGTCTTGTTATACAGGGTCTGGTTCCCGAAGCCTACGCTTTCCCGGCACTCCATCTCATCGTTTACGTCCTTCCACCCACTCTTACCGATACCGAGGAAGAGGCTGTCCTGTGTACGGAAATCACAGGCGATATTATATTTCTCCACATTTTCCTTTATACCACGGATACCCTTTACGGGTATCTCCCAAATCTTATTTGCACCCTCTATACCAAAACGCCTTACCAGTTGTGAAAGTTCCAGTTCACTGTCGGGTGTCAGGAAGCCGGCACTTCTTCCGCTTGAACTTCCCGCCAGGATATTCCGTTCCAGCAACACTACCTTCAACCCTTTTTCCAGGAATTCTGCAGCAGCACTCACCCCGCTCATACCACCGCCAATGACAAGTACATCACATTTAATGTGCTCCTGTAAAGGGGGGCATACCTGGTACTGTCTTTCCAAAAGCGTGGTGAACCACCAGTTTTGAACAATCATAAGCCTGGTTTTAGTGTTGAAACATGACTAAGCCAGACATGCTGTACAATGATCAATAGATTTGTCACTACCAAATATATGATTAAGCAGGGTGAAATCCGTTCCCAGGGGTGCATCATTTGTTCATTCACTCAACCTCTTATCTTATAGATGATATAACTGGCTGTTTCCTTCATGTAGTAATCCCATTTGTTCAGCACATCCAGCTTTGGAACAATGCCCCAGAAACTGAATTTATCCCTGCCAGCCATATACCCGCAGGGAAATGCTGATGTAGCCAGACCTGCCTGTTTAAAAAGCAACTGAGCCCTGGGCATATGGTGTGCCGAAGTGATCAGTAAATAGGGGGGTGGTAATTTGGCTGCTCCAAGCAATAGTGCCGAATTCCTTGCATTTTCCTCAGTATTGGACGATCTGTCCTCAAAGAGGATCGCTGAATCCGCTACCCCCAGTGTAATTAGCTCATCTCTTGTCCATTTACCCTCATTGAAATCGATATTGGAATTCTTCCCATTACCGCCGGTGATAAGGATATGCCGAATCTTACCCAGTCTCAATAATTTCACAGTCTGAATGAAACGATCACTTGCAGAATTGAAATATCCATGATCCTGCTCATCCGGGTTGCCGAAACCACCAAGCAGGATGCCGCAACTGAAGCTGCTGTCGCTGGTAATATCCCTGGGCCCGGGTTGCCAGAACCTGGCATATCCGTTAAGCAGCCAGGTATTGCTAAACAGCAGAAAAATGACCAAAGCGCCAAGCCTGTATCTCTTTTTGACGGATGCGGAGCGTGTAAGGAATGAAAGGCAAAGCAGGATAATGATCCAGTCGATGGGCGAAACAAAAAAAGATACAAGGGCGGAAAAGATCTGGTGCATCATTGATGATTGTGGGTTAATTATTATTTCAGGTGCAACTGGTTTAGCCGCATCAATGATAAACAATATTTCGGAGGACCAGTATTACCCGCTGGTAAAATCATGCAGAAGCGATTGCATATTGTTCCAAATTATCTGGCAAGGACCCCATTAGGTATATGTATTTTTAACTTTGTATTTCTGCATCCATATTTGCAATTACAGCTAATCTGAAACAATAATATGCAGGCAGGATCTTAATTGTTAATTGCCTGTTATTTATCATTCGTTTACCAGCATGGATTCAGCCACAGACCAGGCCTGTAGTATATTTGCTGCAGATGCCTCAGGTACCATGGTATACGAAAATGAGCTTGCAGTGCAAACGCCGGAGTGATAGATCAGGGTTCAATAATTAAGGATCTCTTCACGTTGGGACCTTGTTTACATAGATCGGTTCAGGCAATGAGGAGTTTTGTTCGGGCCTCCTTTCTCAGTTAAACATAATAAGACCACCGTGGGTGCGGGTTCTTAATTTTTTTTTAACGATTTACATAAAAGTTAAACAGTATTTATCCGTTATGCATTACCAAAAATACAAAGCCATGAAAAAACCTTATCTGAAACATATATACACGCTCCTTTCCTCAGCGGTGATCTTCATCCTGCACCTGCCATTCGTGTTCGCCAAGGCAAAACCTTTTTCTGACCTGAAATGGAAGCCGCGCCCGGTACGGATAGAAACAGCTATAAATGGCGATTCCACATTCGGAAACATTAAAACAGTGATCGGTAGCAGTATTGGTGCATTATACAACAGCCTCCGGCTGAACCTGATGGGATTGTCGGAACAGGCATTTGAATATGCCATGAAGGGATTCGACCTCCTGGTGAAAGCAGGCAAGGTAACCAACGACACTATCATCTCCATTGTAGATTTCAGCCAGCCCTCTTCTAAAAAAAGATTGTTTGTCATTGACCTGGCCAGCAACCAGGTGGTGTTCAATACCTATGTGGCCCATGGCATGAATTCAGGTACGGATTATGCCCGGTCCTTTTCCAATACACCGGGAAGCGACCAAAGCAGTCCGGGTTTTTATGAAACGCTTAATTCCTATGTCGGCCACAACGGGTATTCCCTGCAGTTGCAGGGATTGGAGAGCGGCATTAACGACAATGCCAAACACCGGGCCATCGTGGTGCATGGTGCCCCCTATGTGAGTGAGGGTTTCATCCAGGCACGCGGATATATTGGACGCAGTTGGGGATGCCCTGCCGTTCCTGTCAACCTGTGCAGGCCCATTATTGATAAGATCAAGGACGGCACCTGCCTGTTCATCTACAGTCCGGATAAAAACTATATTAACCGTTCAGGTATCCTGCATCCGGCCGGCGCATGATAGTTTATTATTGAAAAACACAATAAAATTCCATCCCGCCGAAAGGAGGGATTTTTTGTGTATAAAATTTAATTGCTTCTCAATACCTTCGCAAAAACCAACACAATGAGTTTACGTGAACAATTGCGGGGTACCGGGGTGGCGCTGGTAACTCCATTTAAAGCCAATACCAACGTTGACCTGGATGCCCTGGAAAGGGTGATCGATTTTGTGATCGCAGGCGGTGTGGAATACATTATCACCCTGGGCACTACCGGCGAAACGCCAACCCTGGATGAGGCCGAAAGGTTCGATATCATTCATTTCACCTGTGAAAAAGTCAACAACAGGGTACCGGTGGTAGTAGGTATCGGTGGCAACAATACCCGCGAAGTGATGGAGAACCTTCAGAGTTATCCCCTGGAGAAGGCTACTGCCGTATTAAGTGCAAGCCCCTATTATAACAAACCCTCCCAGGAAGGCATCTTCCAGCATTATTCCAACCTGGCGCAGGCCAGTCCCATACCGGTCATCGTATATAATGTGCCGGGCCGTACGGGCAGTAATATCAGCGCCCATACCACACTCAGACTGGCCCATGAAGTAAAGAATATCGCAGGCATCAAAGAAGCCAGCGGTAATATGGTGCAATGCATGCACATCCTGCGCGACAGGCCCGAGGATTTCCTGGTGGTGAGCGGCGACGACCACCTTACCCTTCCGCTCATCGCCTGTGGCATGGACGGAGTCATCAGTGTGGCAGCCAACTGTTTTCCCAAAGATTTTTCAGATATGGTACGCTTTGCCCTGAAGGAAGACCTTGTTTCTGCCAGGAATCTGCATTACAAATGCCTGGAAGGCAACGACCTGCTCTTTGCCGAAAATAATCCGGCTGGGGTGAAAGCATTTCTGAAAGAGCTGGGGATCATCGAAAATGTACTTAGACTGCCCCTGGTACCCCTGAGCGAACCGATATATCAGCAAGTGCAGTCCTGCCTGAAAAAACTCAAAGAATAAAAGCCGGTACCCGATCCCCTTTTCAACAATCGTTTTGATAAGCCCTTTTTTATACTGACCCGGCCCTTCTCCGCTGTCTTTTTGATCATCTATGTATTTCTATAACTATCAGGCATAGCATTACCGGTTACCTGTTTTGTACATAACGGCATCAAAACAGGCAGCAAATCATTCCATATCAATGCCACACCAAATCCACTGTTTACCACAAATGTTGTGGGTTGGTGTGGGAATGCTGTGGGTTTACTGTGGATAAACCCATAGCATGTACACATGAAACCCTTTGCCAGCATGCATTTTCTGGCATAAGAAAAAATCATTTTGCATGATTATTTTCCTAACTATTTAAGGATCAATTATTTATATTTTGTGTGATCGAGTTGGGGTGAGGTGGGTTAAAACTTTACATATCCGGGTGGGGAGCGTGTAATTCAGATCGGATAGCAAACTCCGGCCAGGGCCAGTTCGGTATGCTCAAAAACAGTTGTAGCTTCTGTGAGGAATTCATCCAGCATTTCATATTTGGAAGAAAAGTGACCGATCAATAATTTTTTTACACCTGCCTTTTGTGCCGATACCATTTATGATGAAGAATTGATTGATAAAGTGCGGGGAGCAGACCTGTTGTACCATGAAACCACCT
>JANYAL010000195.1 GCA_025361325.1 Bacteroidota bacterium | reverse complement strand
CTTCGAAGCTATGCAAAAAGCCAGACCCGACAAAGTCCAGACCCACCCTTCACGTTTCAGCCCGGCCACATTTACCACCAGGTAGCTTGTGAGCAGAATACCGGTTACCACAACGATCTGCCCGGCTTCCAGTCCAGCATTGAACCCAAACAAGCCCCAGCCGATATGCTGGTCTTTGGCCAGCATGAACCGTATGGCATTGGCAAAACCCAATCCGTGTATCAGACCAAAGAACAAGGCCAGGAAATAATTGAGCCGTAACGAACGGGCCCTGAAATCTTTTTGCCTGAAATTAAAGACTGCAGTGGCAATGATGGTACAGGGTATCAGAAACTCCACCCATTTGCTGCTGACGCGAATCAGATCAAATACACTGAGGGCCAGGGTAAGGGAATGACCGATTGTGAATGCGGTGACGAGGATCAGCACTTTTTTCCAGTTACCGACCAGGTAGATCGCACTCAGGGCAGTAATAAATAGCAGGTGGTCCAGTGCCTCCCAGTCCATAATATGGTGCCAGCCCATATCAAAATAAAATCCTAAATCGCCCATGGAACAGTATACAATTGACGGTTTGTGTTAGCTTTGGTGCTCAAATATCAATAAAGAAAAGGTTTTTTACGATCTTCTTTGCCAAATGGTATCAATATTATTTAAATGGTTGGTCCTGCTTCCAGCGCTATATGTACAGGAGGTTTCCGATGCAGGCAATAGCTTTACTCATAAAGGAAAGGCGCCCCTGGCCCTTCACCCCATCTACATGAGTGTTACGGAAATAGAACACAATACAAAGGACAGGACACTGGAGATAAGCTGCAAGATATTTACAGACGATTTTGAAAAGACACTCCGCAAGATCTATTCCGGTTATGTGGACCTGATACATCCAAAGGACAAAACCGCCATGAACAAACTGGTGAGTGAATACGTGCAAAAACACCTGCACCTGAAGGTCGACGGCAGGCCCGTTGGCATGGAATTCATCGGCTATGAACAACAGGAAGAAGGTATCACCAGCTACTACCAGGTGAATAATGTGCCGTCAGTAAAGCGGATCGAGATCACCGACAATCTTTTATACGAGTATAAAGATCAGCAGATCAGCCTGCTTCATGTTATCGTGAACGGTAACAGAAAGAGTACAAGGCTGGTGAACCCGGAAGAGAAGGCGGAATTTGAATGGTGAGACACATTGCGCCCTTCAATGGGAAGAAAAAAGGCTTTTATTATAAGATTGAGGAATGAATAAGCTGCCTGCTTAAGGAAAGTTTGAAAAAATTAAACTTCCCTTTCTTCCGTATCGGATAAAACAAAACGAACTTGCAACTGGCTTATTTCCTGAAACCTGCAGCTTGCAGTTTATTATCACCCAAAACTAGTCTTCTTCCATATCCTCTTTTATTGCATCTGATATATGCACTATTAGTTTATCGATCCTTTGCCCATCCATATCTACGATCTCAAAATCGAAGCCCCGCCATCCAAAGGTTTCACCGGTAACTGGAATATGTTCCAGTTCATGCAGTACAAAACCGGCCAGGGTATCAAAATCATGATCATCCTCATTGGCCCAGGCCGTTCGCTCAAAACGGCTGAGGAAATCAAAGAAAGGTATCTGCCCGTCTACGAGGAAAGTGCCATCCTTTCTTTCCATAATGCCGTATTCTTCCTGCCCGGTCTGGGGAACATCGCCCACGATAGCCTCCAGTATATCGTTGAGGGTGATCATACCTTCCAGGGTGCCGTATTCATTCACAATAAATGCTGCATGGGTCCTGGTATCTTTGAATTTTTCCAGCAACTGGTAAGCGGTATTGTTCTCCGGTACGAACAAAGCAGGTTTTGCCAGTGATGATAACAGGTCTGTGGGTGATGCTTTCAGCAGGTCTTTAATATGGATGATACCCCTGATCTCATCCACCGTGTCCTCGCATACGGGGTAGCTGGAATACACGATGGCGTCCGACCTGTCTTTCAGTTGCTGCACCGTTTCCCTGGCATCATACCAGATGATATCTGTGCGGTGTGTCATCAGTGATGTGATATTCCTGTCGCCCAGGTGGAACACCCGTTCGATGATCTCCTTTTCCTCTTCCTCGATCGTGCCATGTTCACTCCCTTCTGTTATCATAGCCTTTATTTCCTCCTCGGTTACGGCGCTGTCGGATGATTTTTTGATATTGATCAGGAGGAAGAAGAGGTTGCTGATCCTGGAGAGCAGCCATACCACGGGATGGGTGATCACAGATAGAAAGTTCATGGGACCAGCCACCAGCCTGGCGATCCTTTCTGCCCGTAACATACCCATGCGTTTGGGGATGAGCTCGCCGATGATGATGGAAAGGAAGGTGACAATGATAACGATGAGTACGGTGGCGATGGTATTGGCATAGGGCCGTAGTATGTCAAATTTTTCAATATAGGGCTGAAAATAATGACTGAATTTCTCACCTGAATACACACCAGTAATGATAGAGATGAGTGTGATGAAGATCTGGGCGGTGGAGAGGAATTTCTCGGGGTTCTCTGCCAGTGTGAGCGCCACCCTGGCCTTTGCATCTCCCTTATTGGCCATACCCTCCAGCCTGCCCTTGCGTGCACTCACCAGGGCGATCTCGCTCATGACCAGCAATCCGTTCAATAAGATAAGCAGGAATAAAATGAATACTTCTGTCATAAGGTTCAGTTCAAAGCGTATTTATTGTTAAATGATCTGCCTGTCAGGTATCCGATACCCAACCCCACCAGTGAGCCGCAAAAAATATCCAGCGGGTAATGCACCCCTACGTATACCTGCGCATACGATATACCGAATGCCCACAGGAAGAACAGTTTGGGCCAATGTTCGAACCTTTTGATCAATGTAGTAAAGAAGAACATGGCCATACCGAAATGATTGGCTGCATGCGAAGAGGTGAAACTGGAATTCTGAGGTCGGTATCCCACCAGCACCCGGATCCAGGAAGCCAGGTCGGGATCATTACAGGGCCTGATGCGCCAGATCGTTTCTTTGATGAGTTTGCTGCTTACAAAATCGGTGCAGATGACAGTGCCGGCTGCAAATAGCAGCCATATCCAGCCAGTCGTTTTAAAATTCACCAGTACCAGCACCAGTAGAAAAATATACAGGGGGAACCATACGTTCGCATTACGCAGCCATGGCATCAGCCAGTCGAAGAAATTGTTGTTCCAGCGGCTGTTGATAAGTCTGAACAGGTCCCTGTCGTATGAAAGCAGTTGCTGCATGTAGTTTGAAATACCGGAATACGATGTTCAAAAATAATTAATCTATATCAGGTGAGGGATTAAATAATTCTTTAGTGCGTTCATCCTGCCTGTATGGCAATCGTAAATGGATGCATAAAATAAATTGCAAAGGCCCCGGATACCATTCGTACAAGCATGGTATCAAACCGTTGACGGATCTCTTCCGCCCCTGATCGATAAATGGTATATTCGCAGTCTTGTTCGGTTTAAGAAAATATAACCAGAAACTCATCCGGTGGAGGGTTCCCAGGACGATCCAATGGATCGTTATGCTCTTCCTGATCTACCTGGGCATATTCACAGCATTTCGTATCGCCACGGTGATCTGTTTCAAACCCGGTAATATCGGCTTATTTGAACTGATCCCTGCTTTCTGGCTCGGGCTAAAATATGACCTCCGCTGGATCGCCTTCATTCTTGTCCCCATCGCAGTCTTTCCCCTTTTCCCCAGGCTCTCCCCATTTTACAGCGAAAGGAGCAAGAGAAGTTGGACTTTGTACCTGGGCATCATCACCCTGCTGGTACTCTTCTTCTATGGGGCCGATTTCGGACAGTTTGCCTATATCAACGCACGCCTTAATGCAGATGCACTGATCTTTGCTGAAGATCCGAAGGAAAGCCTGCAAATGGTATGGCAGAGCTACCCGGTGGTGTGGATCCTCATCGGACTATTTGGCGCGGTGCTGATGATGGTATGGATGTTCCGCCGCACCCATGTTGATATTGCCGAGAAGAACGTGAACACCCACATGTTCGCCTACCGACGCAGCTGGCACCTGACCACCATACTCATCCTGGGTTGGTTCATGTACGGATTCCTTACCCTGAAACCGCTCGACATCTACCGGGCCTTTGACCTCAACGATGAGTTCAAAAGCAACCTGGCCCTGAACCCCCTGCAGAACTTTTTCACCACCCTGCGTTTCCGCGATCCCGACTATAATACCCAGGCCAAAAAATATTACCCGCAGGTGTACCAATTCCTGGGCATCCCTGCAACGAGCAAAAGTATGCCTGCTTATGACCGCCTGGTGCACCCCGGCAGCAGGGCATTGGAAAGCCAGCCCAATGTGGTACTGGTGATCTGCGAGAGCTTCAGCATGTACAAGAGCAGTATGAGTGGTAATGCGCTCAACAGTACGCCCTACTTCCATGAACTCTGCCGGAACGGTATTTTTTTCGAGCGCGCCTTTTCTCCCACTTTCGGAACGGCCAGGGGTGTATTCGCCATCGTTACCGGCATACCGGATGTGCAGTTGTCGAGATTCGCTACCCGCAATGAGGCTTCCGTTAACCAGCGCACCATCATCAACGATTTCGTGGGCTATGAGAAATTCTATTTCATCGGGGGGCGTAGCCAGTTCAACAATTTCAACGGGCTCATCAATAATATCCATGACGTGCATATCTATGAAGAAGGGAGTTATCATGTGCAGAACCTGAATGTGTGGGGCATCAGCGACAAAAACCTCTTCCTGCAGGCCAACAGTGTGCTGGCTACTCAGAAAAAACCCTTCTTCGCCATCATCCAAACGGCCGACAACCACCGCCCCTTCAATATCCCTGAAGAGGACAGTGATTTTGTAACCAGGCTTATTCAGCCGGATACACTGAAGAAATACGGTTTCGATTCCCAGGAGGAATTCAATGCCTTTACCTACACAGATTTCTGTTTTAAACGATTCATGGACTCGGCGAGGCGGTCACCTTACTTTGATAATACCATCTTTATCTTTACCGGCGACCATGGCGTGGAGGGCAATGCAGCGGCCCTGTATCCAAAGGCCTGGAACGAACAACGGCTCAGCGATGAACATATCCCCCTGCTCTTCTATGCCCCCGCCCTGCTGAAGCACCAATGGAGAAAGGAAACGGTATCACAGATCGACATCCTGCCCACCGTGGCAGGTATGGTTCAGCAACCTTACCTGAATTCCACGCTGGGGAGGGACTTACTGGATTCATCGATGGATGCGGCTTAATTGCAATTGCAGGCAACGGCTCTCTAAGTTTTTGAGCTAACTCCTCAGGCAATTTATTCATTTTAACTTTTGTAAAGAGATAGGACGTGCTGTAAACACTAAGTCGAAAACTTGTCTAAGATCAGTCTCACGTTTTTCTGGATCTGTACTAATTTCTGAATAACCGTGATTTTCGTAAACATCAAAAACTAGTTTATATGTTGG
>JANYAL010000194.1 GCA_025361325.1 Bacteroidota bacterium | reverse complement strand
CACCAAAAAGAATGTTACTTACAATATCGTATCTGAAAATGAAGCCGACCTTAAACTTGGGAAGATATCAGTGACATCCCCCATCGGCAAAAGCCTTTTGGGAAAAGTGATCGGTGACCAGGTTGAAGTGAAAGTGCCCGCCGGACTGCTTAATTTTAAAGTGGAGAATATTGAATTATAAATACTGCCATGACCATCTTCTCCAAAATAATTGCCGGTGAGATACCCTGTTACCGAATCGCAGAGAATGATCTTTTCATCGCATTCCTGGATATTGAACCGCTTGTAAGGGGTCATGTGCTGGTGGTGCCGAAAATAGAGGTAGATAAGATCTTCGATCTGCCCCAGGAGTATCTGTCGGCTATGCTGGTATTTGCCAAACCCATTGCAAAAGCTATTGAGAAAGCATTTGACTGCAACCGATGCGGTATCAGCGTGATCGGACTGGAAGTGCCTCATGCACACTTGCACCTGGTACCCATAAACAGTTCACAAGACCTCAATTTTACCCGTTCAAAACTGCATCCATCGGCTGAATCCTTACAAGTTGTTCAGGAATTAATTGTTTCGCAGTTATAATATTCATTTATTCACCATCAGCCTGAACCCGACACCATGAATGGTCTCCAGGTTGATATTGGGATCGGCTTTAAAATGCTTCCTTAGTTTGGTGATGAACACATCCATGCTCCTCCCCAGGAAATAATCGTCCTTGCCCCATACATGGCGTAGCACTTCTTCCCGTTTCAGTATTTTGTTGATATGGCTGGCAAAGAATCGCAGCAGGTCAGATTCCCTTTGGGTAAGCGTGATCACTTCCCTGTCATAATATATTTTCAGTTCATTGAAAACAAACTTTAATTTACCGATCTGGTATTCCTCTGTTGTATCGGCCTGCAACTTCCTGGTCCTGCGCAGGAATACCTCCATTCGCATCAGCAATTCAGGAATGCTGAACGGTTTGGTAATGTAATCATCGGCACCAGTCTGAAAACCCTTTAATTTATCCTCCTGTAAACTCTTTGCGGTGATAAAAAGCACGGGAATCACATCACTTTGATGACGTATCTTTTTGGCCAGCGAGAATCCATCCCTAACCGGCATATTGATGTCGATCAGGCAAATGTCGAATTCCTTTTTCTGGAACTGTTGCCAGGCTATCTCTCCGTCGGGGCAATGCGTTACCTCATAGCCTGAATCCTGGAGATTGTCTTTGATCACAAAGCCCAGTGACAGGTCATCTTCAGCCAATAAAACCTTTGCTTTGCTCATAGGCTTCTTTTACTTTTTTTGAATTTTTATGATGAAGGTGCTCCCTTTTTTCAATTCGCTGTGCAATTCGATCTTGCCTCCATGTTCATCTATAACCTTTTTAACAAAATTCAGGCCAAGTCCGAATCCCTTTGCCATATGTATATCGCCCTGGGTGACACGGTAAAACCGCTCAAAGATCTTTTTCTGATGTTCAGGGGCAATACCGATCCCGTTATCCCTGATGGATATGCACAGGTCATTGCCTGATTCATATGTAGAAACAATGATCACTGGTTGTGCTGCGTATTTGATGGCATTTTCCACCAAATTGATCAATGCCAGCAGCAGGTAAGATTTATCGGCAGCAATAAAACAACTGGGTGCTGCATAAGCGGTTTGTACGGTTGCTTTTTTCTGTTCTATAAGGGGCTGCAGATCATTGATGGCCTGCTGTATCAGCACATTCACATCGAAATACTCTTTTTCGAGCGGAAGGGAACTCCTGTCCGTATACGCAATTTCAAGCAGTCTTTGTACCTGGGCTTGCAGGTGTGCAGTTTGTTCAACAATGATGCCTGCATAATTCTTAAGTCGGTCTGGTTTCTCGGTAATGTTATCCTGTTTCAGCACATCAGCAGCGATCTTGATCACGGCCAGCGGTGTCTTGAACTCATGGGTGAAATTGTTAACAAAGTCCTTTTGTGTCTCGTTCAGGAACTTTTGCCGGTACAGGTAAAAGATGCTGGCACCAAACCCGATGAGTACCAGCAATAGCAATATGCCGGAAGTTATCCAGAACAGCATTTGTTGCAGGATGTATTGTGCCCGGTGCGGAAAGAACAAAATAATGTAGGAATAGTCTTTTTTAAACAGAGGCGTTCGGGTATCCTTGTCAGAGGCATGGTAGGAATCGGGGAGGTCAATATATTCCTCAATCGTGAAGGCATTCTTTTCCGCACTGTAAATGGCCGCTTTACAGTCTGTGTAAACATCAAAATCGGTGAACTCGGCTTTTAAGTTAAGCCAAAGGCTGTCGAGATTCGGATTACAGTCTATCTTCAACAGGTAGATGTCTGGCTTTGGGTTCTCCACCCTTTTCTGTTCATTGTCCGACACATCATTCACCAGTTCCATATCATCATACAGCCCCCGTATGCTTTTGGAAACATTGATATTGAATTGTTTCTCCTCATACCGGTATACCTTCTGCAGCCAGAATAACTGTACACCGATGATAATGGTCACCAGTAGAGTACTGGTGAATATAACAAAGCGCAGTATTTTTGAACGGATGACCATTTGAGAAGATTTACCCTGAACCTGTATGAATTAAGATAATTATCCTGATACCTCTTGTTAACTGCAGGTTAAGCTTAGAATCGCAGTTATATCTTATAGAGGCATTTTCCGGATTCACAGCCCTCCACGGCCTGCTTCCTGTCTCCAACCTTATTTTTTGACCCGCCCGGGATTATCCTGTATGAAATTTTTCCATCCGGCCACCTTTTTACCAATTACGCTTTGGGGTGAGCTTTGCTGAAAATGGTGGCAAACTGCCACGGCAAGTGCATCAGTGGCATCAAAATGAGCTGGATCCTCGCTGAAAGAAAGTATATGCTGTAGCATTTTCATCACCTGTTCTTTTCCGGCATTGCCGTTTCCGG
>JANYAL010000192.1 GCA_025361325.1 Bacteroidota bacterium | reverse complement strand
CACCAAAAAGATCAGGGAAGCCGCCAGTTATTTCGACATAAAACTGGTCGATCATATCATTGTCAGTGAAGAGGGGTATTATAGTTTTGCGGATGAAGGAATGCTATAAATCAGTTGCAAGCATTAATTACAAGTTGCAAGCTACAAGGGAGGAGCATACGAAATCAAAATAATTATTGAAAAGGGAAAGTGCTTTAAGCATAATATTTGCCCCCTTGAAACTTGTCGCTTGAAGCTTTACTACGCCTGCGCCGCGGGTCCGCCGAAAGTAAAAGGTATTTCCACCGATTCCATATCCTGTATCGTTCCATTGGCCGTTTCAAACTTCTTTACATTGTCGATCATGGCCTTCATGAAACGCTTGGCGTGAAAGGGCGTAAGTATGATACGGCTCTTTACTTTACTCTTGGGGGTTCCGGGCATCACGTTCACAAAATCGATCACAAACTCGGCATGGCTGTGTGTAATGATGGCCAGGTTGGCATATTCACCTTCTGATACTTCTTCGGAGATCTCAATATTAATCTGGCTGGGTTGTTCGGTATTGCTTGGCATATTAATGATTTATACGGCAAAGATACGTTTAGAAATTAAAAAGGATATAAAAGGAACAGGCACTCCCGGATGGGAGCGCCTGTTTATAAATTTAATTTTTAAAAACGTATTCTTATTGCTTTGTCATTGTCTCATCAACAATACGATCAGATCCTGCTCCACCAGGCTGGTTATTATAGCTGGTAACCAGGTGTAATCTTTTCAATACAGGGTCGTAAGTATGCACGGGCTTCACGATATTGGAAACACCGGCCTCAAAACTGGGCGTAAAGGTTACAGGCCACAGGTCGGTAAGGCTAACGCCATCATCATACGTAATATAATAATCCCTGTCGGTACCTGCTCCCAGGTTGGCATAATAAGTGGTCACTATTTTTGAATTCACAGCAGCCAGTACTTTTGGTGTACCGCAGACAGCAGTAGAATAGCAGCAGGCAGGAATAGGTCCTCCATTCCATCCGGCAATACTGGTAGAGTAGTTATAGCGGGTTCCTACGTTATTATAAGTACCAGCCAGTTTGTTTCCGATAAAATGATAATAAACAGTTCCGAAATTACCGCTGATGGCAGCACCGGATGCAGCAGTGATAGATATCGGCAACATATAGTTGATCGCCGGATCTACCCGGAAAGGGAATACAACCAGTTTGATCGGGTCGGAGTAGCTTTGTCCGGCCTTAATGGTAACTGTTGTGGTTGTAAATGAATAAATGTTTGCCGGGAAGATCAGGTAAGGTGCAGCAGGATTTGCAGCGTTATAAGCGGCAAGGGCGGCAGCATCGATCCCCAGGGTAACTGTAATATCAGCAGGTGCTACTGTAGTGGCAGCATAATTCACCCTGAAATACACGGAATCCCTAAGGTCAGCTCCGTCGAATTGCAGGCCTGCATTGGAGAATTTAGACGGCACCAGGCTACCTTCAGGTATCTGTACGAAGGGTGCCAGCTGGCTAAAATCAACCGCTCCGTCCCTGGTGTTCTTAACACATGATGTAAGGAACAAACCAGTGACAGCAATTATTATTGCACTGAAATTTTTAAAAATTAAACTTTTTTTCATAACATTTTTTTTATTGATGAGCGAAGTTATCGGTTTATATGTTAAGGCATCCAGAAAATCTTAGACCCATGGTGATTGATAGTTCCCTGTGCCCCAACATTTGCGCCATTTGTGGTATACTCTGATGTAGGATACAATATCCGGGTTGGAATCGCCAATACGTCCACAAATGAAGAGGAGGATAGCGGAACATTAGGTAAACCAGTCCTCCTGTAATCCGCCCATGCTTCAAATGGCGTTACTGAATTATTGGCCATCCATTTCTGGCGAATGATACAAGCTACCCTTTCTGCGTCATTAGCGCATGCCCCGTAATTGGTTTGGTTGTTTCCAGCCTGGCTGGTATATGCTGCAGAACTGCCCGCACCCAGGAATGTAAATGATGCCTGAACCCCATTATTGAACATGGTCTGGGCTGAACCAGCAAGGTATCCCCTCAGGATCGCTTCGGCCTGGTTCAAATAACTTTCAGCAGCACTAAAAATAACAGCATCCTGTGAAACGGATACCAAGCTGCCTGCACCAAAGGTAGATGATTGACTACCAACCGGGTTACCACTAAGGCCCTGTACACATCCTACATAATCAAAACCACCGGGAGGCACGGGAAGTGCGGCCAGTGCATATAAACGGCCAAGTCTATTATCATTATTTGCTTTGCAAAAATCAATAGGATATTTGGCAGCCCTCCAGAAATCCTGGGTAAAGGTACCGGCGGTATTATAGCAAAATCCATAAAAGGGATTCTGTTTTCCTGCAGAGTTGGAATAACCAGGATTAACGCCTGCATTAACAGTTAAGAATCCGGCGCCATTGGCAACGATCTTATTCACTTCTGTTTGAATATAACCTGCTCTTCCACTCATATTGGTCTGGCGAAGTAAAAGCCTCAGCCTAAGG
>JANYAL010000145.1 GCA_025361325.1 Bacteroidota bacterium | reverse complement strand
CTTCGAATTTATTTGCTGCGGTTATAAAAGGCAATCCTGTTAAGGTCGCTATATGTTTGGCCACATTTTCTGAATAATCGGGTGGGGTATTGATGCCTGTTCCAACGGCTGTGCCACCCAGTGCCAGTTCACTCAAATGGGCCAATGTATTCCTTATGGCTCTCAGCCCATGGTCTAACTGGGATACATAACCGCTGAATTCCTGTCCCAGAGTCAGCGGGGTGGCATCCATGAAATGCGTTCTGCCGATCTTCACCACCTGCATGAATGCCTTACTCTTGGCGGCCAGGGTATCGCGCAGTTTTTCAATACCGGGGATGGTGGTCTCCACCAGTATCTTATAGGCGGCGATATGCATGGCGGTAGGGAAAGTGTCGTTAGAGGATTGGGATTTGTTGACATCATCATTGGGGTGGAGGAATTTTTCCTTGTCGCACAACTTACCTCCGTTCAATACATGTCCCCGGTAGGCCACCACTTCATTCACATTCATGTTGCTTTGTGTGCCGCTGCCGGTTTGCCATACCACCAGGGGAAAATAAGCATCCAGTTTTCCTTCATGGATCTCATCACATACCCTGCCGATAAGGTCGCATTTCCCGGCAGAGAGCACACCGGCATCCAGGTTGGTGAGGGCTGCTGCTTTTTTCAGGTAGGCAAAGGCATGGATAATCTCTTTGGGCATACGATTGATGTCCTGCGCAATTTTGAAATTGTCGATACTGCGTTGGGTCTGTGCACCAAAGTAAGCATCAATTGGAACTTTCACTTCACCCATGGTGTCTTTTTCGATACGGAATTCCATCTTATTATTTGGTTTAATGTTATTAATTAAAAGCTGTGAACCAGGAGCCGGGTTAGTTTATTTATTAAGTTTGGATACGACACGCATGAGTATCTATTATTCCTCATCAATATCTTTTAAAATTTGTTCAATTAGTCCTTGTTTCCTTGATCAACTTTCCTTGCGATCCTGATTTGGGATCCAAGTTCATATGATGAACCTGATTCAATCTCTAAAATCCGCGATCGTCCTTTTCACTGCCCCTGCTACTTCCTTCCTCGATACGGGCGGGTATGGAAATAGCAGACCTGGTAATCCGGAAAACCATTCAATACCTTTCTTCTTTTGGAAATGAAAAAGCTAATTTGAAACAATTTACTGCAATTTCAAGTCCTGCTTGCCAGATCTTTGGTCCTTTAAAATTTCTCATTCGGGTAGGTTTAGGGATTGTTATAAATTTCAAGTTCCTGAACGCCTGCCCGTAGCTCACAGCTTTTTTTTTCAAAGTTACACCCCATGCATAATATAGTAAAGCATTGTATTTCTTTTTATATTGCAGTAAATTCATTTATGAGGACTGATAAACGGTATGTACTGATTTTATCCCTTTACTTTTATTTTTTTCTTACCGTTTTTCCGGCTACTGAAACTTTCGCTCAGCCATTCTCTTATAAGGTTCCCGAAGATATACAGGTACAGCAGAAGCTTACCGAATGGGGCAAGCTTAAATTCGGCCTTATGATTACCTGGGGCACATACAGCCAGTGGGGTGTTGTAGAAAGCTGGAGCCTTTGTCCGGAGGATGAAGGCTGGTGCCAGCGTAAAGGACCTTATGCGGCAAACTGGTATTCCTATAAAAAAGCGTATGAAGGTCTGCAGACCAGTTTCAACCCCATGAAATTCGATCCGGCTAAATGGGCCAGGGCAGCAAAAGATGCAGGTATGCGCTATGTACTGGCTATGGCAAAACACCACGACGGTTTCTGTATGTTTGATACCCGTACCACGGATTATAAGATAACCGATGCAAAGACCCCCTTTTCCACCAACCCCAGGAGTAATGTGACGAAGGAGATCCTTAACGCGTTCAGGAAAGAGAACCTGATGCCGGGTATCTATTTTTCAAAACCCGACTGGCATGCACCCGATTACTGGTGGAGTTATTTTCCGCCGAAGGACCGGAACCCTACTTATGATACAAAGAAATATCCCGAGACATGGAAACGCTTCAGGGATTTTACTTTTACCCAGCTGAGTGAACTGGTGAGCAATTACGGCAAAGTGGATATTCTTTGGCTGGACGGGGGCTGGGTGAGGCCATTCAGCAGCATTGATACTTCCATTAGCTGGGAAAAAAGCATTCCGTACGACCAGGATATTGATATGCCCAAAATAGCAGCCATGGCCAGGAGCAAACAGCCGGGCATGCTTATCGTAGACCGTACCGTAGCCGGTGAATATGAGAACTATCTTACTCCTGAGGCCATGATACCCAATGAGACCAACCCGGTTCCCTGGGAAAGCTGCATGCCCATGTCGGATTCCTGGTCCTTTGTACCGGGGGCCAGGAACAAGTCGGCCAACACCCTCATCCATATGCTGTGCAATACGGTGAGCAAGGGAGGTAATTTTTTACTGAATGTGGCCCCGGGACCCGATGGGGACTGGGATGATTCCTCCTATCACCGCCTGCAGGAGATCGGCGAATGGATGAAGGTGAATAGCGAGGCCATCTACGGAACTACCAGTATCAGACCTTACAAGGAAGGTAAATTCGTGTTCACTAAAAAGGATAAGGATATTTATGCCATCTACCTGGCTGATGAGAATGAGTGGCAGATGCCCGGAACCATACGCATCAATAGTTTTCAAAAGACAGCAGCGACAAAAGTGTTCCTGCTGGGATATGACAGTCCGCTGGTAGTTGATAAAAAGCAAAGTGGCATTGTTATAACTGTTCCTGTCAGTAAACAACCACCGGTAAAACATGCGTGGGTATTTAAGATAACAGGAGTATAAATTTCCTGTTCCCGGAAGATTGCAAGCCTTAACTGTAAATAGATAGGTATGAAAAAATGTATCACCCTGGTCATATTCCTGCTTGCCGGTACCCTGTCCTTTGCACAGGATTACAAACCTAATTGGGAATCGCTCGACAGGAGGCCTGTGCCTAAATGGTTCCGGGATGCCAAATTCGGCATCTTCATTCACTGGGGCGTGTATTCGGTACCGGGATGGTGCACCAAGGGCAATTACGCGGAATGGTATCAGCAGGGCCTGCAAACCAACGATACAGCCCGGCAGCGTTACCACAAGGCCAAATTCGGCAACCGCACCTATTACCAGCTTGCCGATGACTTCAAGGCAGAACTGTTCAACCCGGATGAATGGGCCAAACTGTTCGAGCGCTCAGGTGCCAAATATATTGTGCTCACCTCCAAGCATCATGACGGATTCACCTTATGGCCCAGTAAGGAATCGAACCGCGACTGGGGCTTTCCCTGGAATGCCATGGAAGTAGGCCCTAAGCGCGACCTCCTGGGCGACCTGTTCAAGGCGGTACGCAAAACATCGGTCCATGCAGGTATGTATTATTCCCTTTATGAATGGTTCAATCCCCTTTGGTTGGCAGACAAAAAGAAATACGCAGCAACACATGCCTGGCCACAAATGAAGGAACTGATCAATACCTACCGTCCCGATGTATTCTGGACCGATGGTGACTGGGAAGCTCCTCCCGAGACCTGGAAGAGCCGGGAATTCCTTACCTGGCTGTATAATGAAAGCCCGGTCAGTGAAAACATTGTGGTTAATGACCGCTGGGGTGATGGCGTGCGGTTCAAGCATGCAGGCATCTACACCCCGGAGTACCAGCCCGATCTTGATTTTGAAGATCATTACTGGGAGGAAAGCCGGGGTATGGGATACAGTTATGGATATAACAGGGAAGAAGATGCCTGGGATTATAATTCGGCACAGTCGCTGGTGCTGCAGCTCATCGATAAGGTAAGTCGCGGTGGTAATTTCCTGCTGGATATAGGTCCTGATGAACATGGCAAGATACCACCCATCATGCAGGAACGTTTGGTACAGATCGGCGATTGGCTGGATGTGAACGGGGAGGCCATTTACCAGTCATCCAGGTGGAGAACCTCCTCTCAATGGAGTGCAGGAAGGAGAGATTATAAAGATAAAGGCGGAGATATGTTGTTGAAGATCACGTTGAATCCAGACCCGGGGTATGCTGTTAAGGAAATATTCTATACCTATAATACCAGTGCCAATACACTGTTTGCCATATTCGCCCGTTACCCGGCCAATAAGAAACTGGTGCTTAAAAACATACAGGTGCCAGATGGTACGAACATGCTCTTCCTGTCCACCCGTGAAAAACTGTCCTGGCACCGGGAGGGGGAAAATACAGTGATCGATCTGCCCGACTATGATCCCAACAAGATAAGAACACCGGATGCCTACGTAGTACGCATCAACAATTTCGGACAGTTTGTACCGAAGCCGGGGATCAAAGTGCAGTATGGAAAAGGAGAGATGAAACCACTCATAACACTCATTGCCCAGGGTCCTGAACAGATGCGGTATACAACAGACGGTAGTGAGCCTTCCCCGGAGTCGTCATTATATACAGGGCCATTTTCCGTGGATAAAACAAGCCTGCTCAAAGTGTGTTCTTACTTAGAGGGAAGTCTGCCCAGTGCCACGTTAACCGAAAATATCAGGACCTACAACTGGATGAATGCGATACAGTATGGTAAGTTCCAGCCCGGGATCTTTTACCGGTACTACCAGCCCGACAATAATATCAACCTGGTAACTGCATTCCGGGATAAACCGGTTAGTTCGGGGGTTGCCAGCGATATAACTGTTGCAAAGAAGCAACGGGCTGATAAATTCGCATTTGATTTCACCGGTTATATAAAGATCGGCCGGGATGGTTTCTATGATTTCTTCACACGGTCTGATGACGGCAGTAAATTATATATCGATGATCTGGAGGTAGTGGACAACGACGGTGATCACGGGAACATCGAGAAAAGCGGCAAAGCTGCTTTGAAAAAAGGGTATCACAGGATACGTGTCATCTATTATGACAGTGGCGGCAGCAACGAACTGCATGCATTCATAGAACCCGAGGGTGGAAAGAAGGAAGAGATTCCTGCATCCGTTTTATTTCATTAAAAGCCAATGAAACTATTTTTCTGTATAATTTATTTTATCATTGGTATAAAGGGCTCTTTATTGGCCCAGCCAGGTCCAACCCCGCAACAGTTGGTCTGGCAGGATATGGAATTTTACCTGTTCATGCATTTTGGTCCCAATACCTTCACCGACCTGGAATGGGGGAAGGGTACGGAGAAGGAAGAGATCTTCAACCCGGTGAATTTGGATTGTGATCAATGGTGCCGGATAGCAAAAGCAGCCGGAGCCAAAGGAATCATTATCACGGCCAAACACCACGATGGGCTCTGCCTGTGGCCCAGTAAGTATTCAACACATACCGTGCGCGAGAGCAAATGGAAGCAGGGTAAGGGAGATGTACTGAAGGACCTTTCGGAGGCATGCAGGAGACAGGGCTTAAAATTTGGCGTATATCTTTCTCCGTGGGACAGGAACCATCCTAAATACGGGACACCCGAATACAATGATGTATTCGTCAATATGCTGAAAGAGATCTTCCATAATTATGGGCCAATCTGGGAACTTTGGTGGGATGGTGCAAATGGCGAAGGACCCAACGGAAAGAAACAGGACTATGATTTCAGGCGTTTTGAGAAAACGGTAAGGGAAATATCCCCGCAAACGGTCATCTTCAGTGATATTGGTCCGGATATACGCTGGTGTGGTAATGAAAGTGGCTTAGCCGGTATTACTAACTGGAACAGTTTAGATACGGCAGGGTTTACACGGGGAGCCGGTGGCCCGCCGCAGGACAGCCTGAACACCGGCAACAGGAACGGGAAACTGTGGATTCCCGCAGAATGTGATGTGAGCATCAGGCCGGGATGGTTCTATCATAAAGCAGAGGATGCCAAAGTGAAAACACCTGAACAGTTATTTGAACTTTACCTGAAAAGCGTGGGAAGAGGCGCCAATTTACTATTGAACGTGCCACCTGACAACAGGGGATTGATAACTGCTTCCGATTCCTCATCCCTGATCGGTTTCAGGAAGCTGCGCGAAAAGAATTTTGGGGTCAATATTTTCAGGAATGCCAATACCTATTATTTACAAAGCGGGACCCTGAAAAGAGCAAAGGCTTTGAGTGATGGAAACGACAGGACCTGGCAGGTCATGGAAAGCATTGAAGCATATTCCGCAGGCGTGGAATTGAAGAAGGACAGGAGGGTGAATGCGGTGGTGATCAAAGAAAACCTGGAGAAGGGGCAGCATTGCAGTGCTTTTAAGATCCTGTTGTTCAATAAGCGGGATCAACTGGTGAAAGAGATCAGTGGCACTACAATTGGGCGGAAGCGCATCATTACATTTCCGGCAGTAGATATCAGTACCATAGAATTGACCATCATGGATCAAAATGGGGAGACCAGTATCAGCGAGATCGAGGGTTATAATATAGAAGATACATTGACGGAAAAGTAAGTGGAAGCTTACTACTCAAATGTATCGAATCCCTCACTTAATTGTATAACTTAGTGTTGCAGGTAAGGCAGATATTTTATAATCCACATCCCCTAATTATCTGATGTGCTTTTAAGGTTCTGATCCCCGGCCGGGCATATTTATCATGTTCAAAATAAACAACAATACAGATGCGAAAATTCAATGTATCTTTTAAACGTCACGTTTTGGCCCTCATCCTGACCGGGTTATCTATCTTATGCATTTCATCAGGAAGGGCACAGGATCCGGTCAGGAATACCGGCAATATCAGGACTGTGCAGATTTCCGGGCAAACGGTGAATTTCACCACAGACAATGCAGTTGCATCTGTAACCGTCTACTCGCCTGATATCATCAGGGTCCGGATCGACAGGCAAAAGCTAAAGGATGACCTCTCCTATGCGGTGGTCATGCAGCCGGCCAGGACACAGGTCAATATCAAAGAGGATGAAAAGCAGGTGGTCATTCTTACCGATTCCCTGAAAGTGCGGATACAGCGCAATCCTTTCAGTATCGGGTTCTTTACCCTGGATGATAAAGTGATAAACGAGGATGAGCCGGGGCTCACCACATCCTGGGTGGGTGATGAAGTAACGGCATATCGTCATATGCAGGAGCATGAAAGGTTCATCGGGCTGGGAGAAAAGACGGGTGACCTGGACAGGCATGGCAGTGGATATACCAACTGGAATACAGATGCTTTTGCCTATATCACCGACCGGGATCCTATCTACTCATCTATTCCTTTTTATATTGGCATTCACCATTCACTGAACTATGGAATCTTCCTGGACAATACCTTTCAGACCGATTTTAACTTTGGTGCCAGCAATGATCGCTTCTCCTCTTTTGGCGCACGTGGAGGAGAAATGAATTATTACTTTATTTATCATACCCGGCTTGCCGATATCATTAGGTCATATACAGCTGTCACAGGCCGGATGAACTTACCACCGTTATGGAGCCTTGGCTACCAGCAGAACCGCTACAGTTACTATCCCGAAACGGAAGTGTTGCGAATTGCACAAACGTTGCGGGAAAAGCGGATCCCTGCGGATGGGATCACCCTCGACATTCATTATATGGACAGGTACCAGTTGTTCACCTGGAACAAAGAAAGATTTCCCAACCCGCCCCGCCTCACCGCTGCACTAAGGGATATGGGTTTTTCTACTACGGTGATTGTAGACCCCGGTATTAAGATTGAACCCGGAGCAGCAGCATTTGAAAAAGGATTAAAGGAAGATGTATTTATTAAATATCCGGACGGAAAGAATTATGCGGGGGCTGTATGGCCTGGTTGGTGCAACTTTACTGATTTCACCAGTGAGAAGGGACGGGTTTTCTGGAGGAACCAGATGAAATTCTTTTCCGATAAAGGGGTACGTGGTATCTGGAATGATATGAATGAGATCGCTACCTGGGGTCAGAAGATCCCGAGTAATGTGATCTTTGATTTTGAGGGTAGAAAAGGCACCATACTGGAAGCGCATAATGTGTATGGTTCCCTGATGGCTCGCAGCAGTTATGAAGGTGCCCGGTCAGCAACCAATCAACGCCCCTTTATCTTGTCAAGAGCAGGTTATGCCGGGATGCAACGTTACACTGCGATCTGGACGGGCGATAACCGTGCCGAAGACAGTCATATGATACTCGGTATCCGGTTACTGAACAGCCTGGGTTTAAGCGGTATGCCTTTTACAGGTATGGATATCGGCGGATTTTCGGGGAACCCTTCCCAGGCCTTGTATGGCAGGTGGATCCAGCTGGGCGCCTTCACGCCTTATTTCAGGAACCATACGGCCATCAATACAAAATCGGCAGAGCCCTGGACTTTTGGGGAGGAGATCACGGATATATCCAGGAACTATATCAGCCTGCGTTATAAATTATTGCCTTATCTCTATTCCGCTTTTTATGAAGCCACGCAATCCGGCTTACCTGTTATGCGGTCTTTGGCCATTGATCATACATTTGATCCCAAGGTCTATAATCAGGCATTTCAGAATCAGTACTGCTTCGGTCCTTCACTGATGGTGATACCTGTTGAAAGCGGTAAGGAATTCACAAAATTGTATTTCCCGTCCGGGAACTGGTACGACATGTATAATGACCAATTCGAAGAAGGTGCGAAAGAAAAACTGATCGAACTATCCGTACACAAACTGCCTGTTTATGTTAAAGAAAGCAGTATCATACCTATGCAAACCCTGGTGCAATCGACCGCCATTCAACCTTCCGATACTTTGTTTCTGCACATTTATAAGGGCAATACGCCTAACAACTTCGTGTATTATGAGGATGACGGTATCAGTTATGAATATGAGAAGGGGAATTATTACAGGCGGAACTTCAGGTACGACCCGGGACACAGCAAGATAGTCCTGGAAAAGCCGGAAGGGCAGTTCACTTCAAAATTCAGAAACATCATGCTCGTTATGCATGGGTTCAATGATCAGTTGCAGTTGCAGGTGAATGGAATAGCGAACAGGCCATACCGCTTCAGGAATGCCTTTCTTTCCTCCATCTCTGCCTTCGACCCCCAGGGCAGGTTGGTGGAATCGGATATGAGCAACACCATGAACCTGCTGATAAAAAATGAAAGCACTGAGATCACGATCACCTATTGACCGGATGCGGAGTTACCTGCTTCTGGTTGCTGTCCTGACCTCTTCCATGGCGGTCAATGCCCAGCCTGATCTGATACATTCCAGGGAGGGCAGGAGTATTGTATTTTCCGATGATACCGGCAACCGGGTGCGGATAACCCCTTATGGAAATTATATTATCCGGGTGCAGGCTGTTCGTACTGGTGAAGATCTTTTTCCGAATGACAGGTATGAGATGGTGGAAACACACCAGTGGCCAGGTACGATCTCATGTAAGGATGAGAAGACAGCTTTTACACTTTCGTCAGGAACCTTTGATGGTATAACCGTATCTGTAAACAGGAAAAAACTGTTGCTTTCATTTGCCCGGGCCGGAACGGATAAACCCTTTCTGCTACAAAGTAATGTTGTTGCATGGAACAGGGATACCATTTACAATTCATTTGTTTATGATGATGCTGAACACTTCACCGGACTTGGCCACGGGTTCCTGGGGAGAGCCGAAAGCATCGATCTGAAAGGCCAGTTCATTGCCAGGAATTATGGAACAGCACATACCCAGCAAGCCCCCTTGCTGGTGCCATTCTATATATCCAGTAAAGGATATGGTGTTTTTGTAAACAGTACATTTCCCAATACTTTTTCATTCGGCGATCAGGGGAAATATGAATTCACCCTGTCGGGTGATGGCAGAATGGATTTTTTTGTGATACTCGGTCCCGGGTTTCCCAAAATCCTCGACCGCTATACACAGCTCACAGGCAGGCCCCGGCTTCCACCCAGGTCCTGTTTTGGACTGGCACTATCCGACAAAGGCAATGATCATACAACCAATGACCCATCAGATGAGCAATGGTGGAAAAAAAAGATCACGGCGCACCGCAATGCCGGCTTCCCCCTGGATCATATCATAAACGACAACAGGTGGAGAGCGGGTGGCGGTCAACGTTGTATATCCTATTATGCATGGGACAGTACAAGGTATCCTGATCCCCGGGAATACCAGGCATGGATCTCTTCCAACGGACTTATATCAACCATAGACTTCAACCGTTGTATCGCAGTCAACAGCGAAGGCTGGAAACCTTCATTCAATCTTCCCGTGAATGATGGTATCGAGTTCAATACAAGTGCTCCGGATTTTACTAAAAAAGTGGTGCGTGACTGGTTCTGGGATCTTATGTGGAAGAAATCAATAGATCCTGCACTGGGTTACCCGGGAGATGCTTTATGGATCGATGAATTCGATGAAATGGGTAAAGCCCCCCTTTCGATGCGGTTTGAGAATGGCACCACCTGGAAGGAGATGAAGAATTACTGGTTCTTCCTGATTGCCAAATCTTTGGTTCAGCAGGGTTGGGATAAACGTTTCCAGGGAACAAAAAGGCCCTTTGTATGGGTACGGGGAATGACCGCTGGCGCACAGCGCTATGCAACGCTCTGGAGTGGTGATATAGACCCCACGTATAGTGAAATGAAGAAACAGATACGGGGTATGCAGCTTGCCGGTCTTTCCGCTTTTCCGTTCTGGGGACATGATGCCGGGGGATTCCAGAAAGAACCGGATGATACTGTATTCACCCAGTGGGCAATGGCAATGGGAAGTTTTTCGCCTTTCTGGAAACCACATGGTGTGGGCAAGTCGCGTTGGCCCCTGGACCGTTCTGCGGATGCACAAAAAGCAGCAAAATTGTATGGGGAACTCCGTTATAAACTTATGCCATATACCTACACCTGTGCGCATCTTGCCTCCGAAACGGGCATGCCCGTAGCAAGGGCCATGTTGATAGATCATCAGGATGATTTGATGGCATGGAAAAGCGACCTGGAGTATATGTGGGGGGATGAGATACTTGTTGCACCCAATTGTTCTGCAGGAGAGGATGTGCATGCCTGGCTTCCCCGGGGCGAGTGGTATGATTTCTGGGATGACAAAAAAATAAACGGGGACAGGGTCATTGATCATTTAGCACCAATTGGAAGATTGCCCCTTTTCATAAAAGCAGGATCAATCATACCGATGGCAAATTTTGCATTGAGCACAGCATTCATTCCGGCTGACAGTCTTAGCATTCATGTATACACCGGCAAGGATGGTTCATTCGATATGTATGAAGACGATGGTGTCTCAGAAGCATACAAGGAAAAAAATGAAAAACGTACCACTGCTTTCAGGTTCCTGCAGTCTTCGCTTTCTCTGAATATTAAAGCTGTGAAGGGAGATTTTAAAAATGCAGTAAGGGAGCGTGCGTATGTGATCATTTTCCATGGACTTTCAAAACCGGTCAGTTTTAAAGTGAACGGCGTGAAATTAAAGGAAATGCGAACCGGTCAGGGGGGGGGAATTGAAAAAAATATTTCACATTGGGATCAGGACAGGAATATTCAATCTGTTTTCATTAAAAGAACATCCGTCACAAAAACAGTAACAATTCAAAGGGTTAAAGATCGCTTGAATTAATTTCAAACTGCTGTATCAATTATTAGTTCGACCCAATAAACGTACCGTGTGAACCAATTTTCAATTTGATACTTAGATCCTGTTTATGATCTTGCACAGGGTCAATAACAAAATTTACACCCCCTATTCAATGATATTACAAACAGTAAGCTTTTCCTTAAAGCGAAATAGTTACCAACGTTTTTGTTTTATATTGATTTTACTGATCATATAAAGTGTTGTCCATCTGTTTCAATATATCTTAGCTCGTATCAGCAAGCGGACTTGTTCGGGTCAGGGAGCTACCATCTGTGTTAATTAACACAGATGGTAGCTCCCTGACCTAAGCAAGAAG